>NZ_JACJQU010000018.1 GCF_014696825.1 Anabaena sphaerica FACHB-251
AGCTTTTAGTCTAGGGATAGGGGGTGTTGTAGTTCACCCCGTCGGGGTTATTCCCGGCCAACAAAAGGCATGAGATATTTGTCTATGTTTTTTGGAACTATTCGTCTTTTCGATGATAGTGGTCTGTTTAGCTGGCTGTTGAGAGGTAGCAGGAGCAGGCACAACAATTACTGAGTTGGTTGCTGGCGGCCGCCCCCAGAAGTAGTAAGCAAGTCCACTCAGTCCTAACACAGCGGCAATACTGATACCAATTAAAAAGCCACCAGCGGTATTGTTGTGATCGCGTACTTCCAGTGCTTCGCTCTTGAGGTTTGTTCCAGAGGCACGACCATCAGAGTAACCGTCACCATAAGAGGACGTTTTCTCCTTTGTTACATTATCGTCACGATTATTAGGATTAGGATTGTTGGGGTTAGTCATAGTTGATATCAGAAACAATTAGTGGAATTAGGACATACATAAATTTAAAAAATCTGCCTCTGAATCAGTCAAATTTAGCGATGACTGATCAGCTTTTAAATTTCGCTTTTTTGAGGTAAAGCTGAGATTTTCTTTTCTAGCCCTTAATCGAGGATGTTTTGAATACTCGCTTTCACATCTTCTATTAGACATCTCCGGTAATTAAATGTGCGTGGTTTGAAACCCTTGTAGAGACGTTCCGGCGGAACGTCTCTACCATATTTCCGGAGAGGTCTATTGTGTTGCGAACTTGGCTTTCTACTTGTTTAGCTTTTCCAGCAGCTTGGTCTTTCAAGTTACCTGTACTATTGCCGAATGCTTCTTGAGTTTTGCCTTCAATATTCTTAGAGATTGCCGTTGAGCTTTCTGATAACCTCATGCTTTTCACGTCTTCTATTGATTTGCGAACTTGGCTTTCTGCTTGTTTAGCTTTGCCAACAAATTGGTCTTTCATATCGCCTGTAATATTGCCGTATGCTTCTTGACCTTGACCTTCAATACCCTTGGAAACTGCCTTTGTTCTCTCCATCGTTGCTATTTGAATAGGCGATTGGCTGATTAAATCTGCGAGTGGAGTTACAGCCCAACTATCTCCAGGATATAAACCCATTCCTATAGAAGTTGAAACTAATAAAATTAGGCTAATGTTTAGCAATATTTTACGAATTTTTTGAAGTAAAATCATTCTAAATTCCAAAACTTTTAATTTTTTAAGGGATTGACTTGACTATTAACTGAGGGTGCGAAACTAGGAAATATAGATAATTAGATTGCTATTTATCTATATTTTCTATAAAAATGACACTCTGAGAGAATGTTTTTAAAGCGAATATAATTCGCCTAAACCTTTTAGAGGTTGTTTGAAAAGTATTAGATGAAACCAATAATCTTCAGCAACCTAACCCCCCTTCCCCCCTTCCCTACGAGGGAATGGGGGTTTCAAAGCCTCTCCCCGCACCCCCCAAGTTCCCCCCTACAGGGGGGAGTCCATAAGTTCCCTCTCCTTTCAGGAGAGGGGTAGGGAGAGGTGGAGAGGTTTGGAGAGGGGTTTATTTATACATTCAAAACTTTTAAAACATCCTCTTAAAGTATCTTCTTAGTCAATAATTTTTTTGACTTCATCTTTCACATTTTCAACAATGTGAATAGTGGTTGCTTCGACTTGTTTGGCCTGACCTTCAGCTTGAGCTTGGGGATCTCCTGTAATATTTCCTACGGCTTCTTGAACTTTACCTTCAATATTTTTGGCAGTTGCTTTAACGCGATTTTCTAAGCTCATAATATTCTCCGTATTAATTTTCAAGATCAAGATCAAGTGAATTTAAAATCGCATCACCGTTACAGTCGATGAGAATATCGCTACTCTTCACCTCTAATCCAAAACTATGCTTAATAGTTTCCAACCTCTCAAGGCTCTTACTGTGCAGCCTAAAATATAGACAAGAAGTGTCCTTTTCTAGTCTGCGCGTATGAAGCTAATATTGCTTGGTTTAGTTACTTAGGTGATGATTCCGTGACTACCCACGCTCTCATGGAAGTATCTGAATTGGCACTTTTATTAACTAATTTCCCCAGCACGTAAATTCACGATGATTTATACTCGATTCGCTGTTAGCTAACCCTGTCTAATTCCACTGGATGGGATTCTCTATTAGCTTCAAGCTACCGCAATTTAAGCCATGCACCACGAGTCAAGGATGCTATTCCCTGAAATGTGGGTTATGTATTATGCATTCACTCCTGTGGCTCGGAGGGAGGGAATTTAATCCTTATGATTACGAAGTTGTTAAGGTTATACCTTACTGGTGATCCTCAGTATTTCTACTCTTTAGACTGAACGAGCCGCTCTTTTCTCCACTTCTGTACTTTAACACAAATAATCAATTTATTTTTATACCTAAAGACATAGTTATACTGCTACCCAGCCCGGATTTCTCACCAAAATTTTCAAAGCCTGATGAAATCTGAAGTTTGGAGTTTCACACTGGATCAAAAATCAATTTTATAAAAATTGCCCAAAACTTATTTCGGGTAAGGATTGTTAAAAGTGTGATTGCAGGATTTGTGAGAAATACGGGCTAGATAGATTGTATGTTCATTCATCATAAGGACATCGCGTGTAAATGCAATTCCTTTTCCTTAATTGGTGCTAGGTAATATTTAAACCATTGACTTGCTAATCTTCCCCCTTCCTCCATAGCTCCCGGTTCGCTAAACTGATGACTTGCTCCAGGTATAATCTCTAGTTGTTTGTTCTGGGTGGGAATTTGTGCAAGTGCATCCTCATTCATGGCAATAATGGCACAATCATTACCACCGACAATCAACAAAGTTGGAGCTTGGACATAGGAAAGACTCTCACCTACTAAATCAGTATAACCACTGCGGCAGACTATTGCTCCCACAGTCATAGGACGAGCTAATGCAGCTAGAAATACTGCTCCACTACTTCTATTCACACCAAAGTAACCAACTTTTAAATGACGAGTAATTGGGTTCTCAAATAACCAGTCTGTGACGGTAATTAACCGCGAAGCCAGAAAATTAATATCATAACGAAAATGCTGAGTACGCTGGTCAATTACATCCTCTTCTTCAGTCAACAAATTAATTAATAGAGTTGCTAGTCCTTGCTGCTGACGCAACAAATGGGCTAGATAATGGTTGCGGGTACTATAGCGACTACTACCACTACAATGAGCAAATACAACAATTCCCTCAGCGTCTGGGGGTACAACTAATTCTCCTTTGAGTCTCAGGAGTCCTAGCTCAACGGTAACTATTTGCTCTAAAACATTCCAAGATTGTTTGTCATTCATGGGTTAAACCTTTTAGGGAATAGGTAATGGGTAATCATCAATATCAAAAAGCAATTAAAAATCTAAATAGGACTTACGCAAGATTGAACTCAAAACCTGATTCTTGCGTAGGGGTAATTCATGAATTACCCCTACTTCCGTTCTGTTTTGCGTAAGTCCTGTCTAAAATCTAAAATCTAAAATCTAAAATTTCCTGTACTTCTTCATCAGTAGTTTGGGAAAAGTCTTCATACCACAATCCAATAGCAGACAGAAGTTCTGGAGTTTGCAAACACACTATTTCATCTACTTCTGACTGCAACTCTTCGTAAGTGCTTGCCGGCGCAACTGGAACAGCAACAACAATCGTTGTAGGCTGGTGTTTTTTGAGGATAGCGATCGCAGCACGGATGGTTGAGCCAGTAGCAATACCGTCATCTATCAAAATCACTGTTTTATCTTTGACGTTTAGAGGTGGGGCATTGCTCCGATAAGTGCGCTCGCGTCGCTGTAATTCTTGCAATTCCTCGGCCGCAACGACCTGAACCGCTTCTTTATCTATTCCCAAGGTGCTAATCACGTCGTAATTTAGTACCCCTATTCCGCCAGAAGCTATTGCCCCCATTGCCAATTCTTTCTGACCTGGTACACCGAGTTTTCTGACTATACAGACATCTAAAGGCGCATTTAATGCTTTGGCTACTTCAAATGCTACTGGCACACCCCCACGAGGCAAACCTAACACTAACACGTTCTCTCGGTTAGCATAAGCTGTCAGATGTTGTGCTAACATTTGTCCTGCTTCAGTGCGGTTGCGAAATCTGATTACCATCACTATCACCTCCTGGTACTAATTTTGGATTTTAGATTGTTGATAACTTCTTTCTTTTTTAGTCCTATTACCTATCGCCTGTGTTTCTTCAGAATTCTTAATTAGATTTGTTAAGGATGAGTTGAAGCTTTAGTTAAATCGCGGAACTTACAGATAACTATTGAGTTTGCGAACCTCGTCGCACTGTCAACTATAATTTGTTTACCAATTTGACTATTAATCACCTGAGCTTGTAACTCTTCCCCCGTGCTTACAGGTTTATGTTGTCCCATTTGCGCTTTTTGAATTGGAGATATAGGCGCAGTTTGGATTGTAGATTAGGAGTTAAATTTTGCAGGATCAATTGTAACCGGATAGTTGCCAGAGCCTGTATAGAACCTAAAATTGCATTAATTACATACATTCCCATCTGCGGCGGATAGGTAAAATAGCGTTTTTCCCATGGATGTGAAGATGTCATTTTTTCATTCCATCAATTTCTACTAAGTAGGAGTACCCCAATCCAACTAATTCGTAATTAACCAAATCATCATATTTTTCTGATTACCTAACACACACTCTTCTATTTCTATAGTAGATGTAACTTCTAATAGCATTCAACTTCATGGCAAAAGAAAGTTATTATAAATTATAATAAAGCCTAAAGAAAGCTTCACAATCTAGCATCATATATAATAAAGAACACCTTCAGTATCATGCTTGTTTTTGTTGATAAAATCTCGAATCTGTTAATTACTGATTTCACAAGTGACCTGACTGCTAAATCATAAATCCTGAATTCTTACAAAAAAATTACGATATTTATTTAAAGCTAGTTCATGAGTTATTATTCCTGCATATTTTCCAAAAATTTATTAGTATGGCCAATATAGCTCAAGCCATGTCAGATAAAAACCACAATAGGTATAGATTTTAGATACTCCCCAAGGAATACTAACTATGTTTTACAAAATTTTAGTGGCTCTAGACAACTCAGGCAGAAGTCAGTATATTTTTGAGCAAGCCTTATATTTGGCCAAAGCAAGTGAGGCAGAAATGATGTTGCTTCACGTTCTATCTCCCTTGGAAGATCCTTATATCAACCCGATATTTTTACAGCCAGAAACCATATATCCCACCTTGCATACTGAAACTATCAATCAATATATGCAAGCTTGGGATGAACTCAAGCAAGATAGACTAGATTGGATGCGATCGCTGACTCAAACAGCAGTTAATGCAGGTGTCAAAACTGAGTTTACTCAAACTGTAGGTGATGCAGGCCGCATTATCTGTGAATTAGCTTTAAGTTGGCCAGCTGACTTAATTATAGTCGGTCGCAGGGGACGTACTGGTATCAGTGAAGTTTTCTTAGGCAGTATCAGCAACTACGTTCTACATCATGCTCATTGCTCGGTTCTCACCATACAAGGCTTAAGTTCCCCTATCGTACCAAACACCGAAAACACCCAAGTAACTTCCACGTGAAAAGATCACAATTTTTTAATTTTTGTCTCTGTACCAACAGGGGGGTTGAAATATGCCTAAATTCTGGGTTATTGCTTCAATATCAGCGACAAGTTCAAATACAGCCGATTGTAGGTAAATTAAGCAGAAAATTTAAATCAAAAAATGGCTACCCCCGCACTAGACTATCAAGTAGCAAGCGGGGTTTACTCCTGACTGCTGACTCCTGAATTTTGCTGTAAGTTAAGTTTATTTCCAACTAGTCTCTGTAGACAATTTCCGGCTACGTTTATTACAACGGTTATGAACTTAGCACACACTATACTAGATATTAGCAATTTAACAAAGACAACCAAATTTAAAATCTAGAGGTATCAATGAGTTTTACTAATCTTAACAAGAAAACAAACGAATATAAAGAACTTAAAGAAAAACCACATTGGCAAGGGCCACCCGCGATAAAAACTACTGTCAAAGGCCGAGATATCAAACCACAAGAGACTATTAACGATATGAGCATTGGTGATGATCTTAATCGCGGTAGAGTAGCCATTTTTATTGATGGCTTAAGCTTATTTCACGCTGCCTTGCAACTAGGCATTGAAATTGACTATGTTAAATTACTTTGTCGTTTAACTCAAACCTCTCGCCTGTTAAGGGCTTTCTTTTATACTGGAGTCGATGCCAGCAAAGAAAAACAACAAGGGTTTCTGTTGTGGATGCGTCGCAATGGCTATCGTGTCGTCACCAAAGATATACTTGCAGTTGCCGAGAATGGTAAAAAACCCAATCTGAATGTAGAAATTGCTGTTGATATGATTACTTTAGCTCCCTACTACGACACTGCTGTATTAGTCAGTGGGGATGGAGATTTAGCCTATGCTGTCAATGCTGTCACCAGCTTGGGATCTAGGGTAGAAGTAATTGGTCTGCAAAGCATGACTAGTGATAGCTTGATTGATGTGGCTGATTACTTCATTGATTTCGACAGTATTAAACAGTACATTCAAAAAGATTCTCAGGTCGGCTATACTTATCGGTCTTCGTCCACTTCCCAACTTTAAATTCTCATTTAACTAGTACCGCAAGGCGAAAGTCAAAAGTCAAAGGTCAAAAAGCTTATAAATTAGGGTTTTCGTCTATTTTAGATGGTTACTCTATTTATGCCGTACTGTACTAGTAAATATTTTCCCAGCTATTTATTGTGTCTGTTTTAAACTACCTGCTTCTACTGCATCAATTTAGGATGTAGCAGATGCTGCATTTTATTTGCCACTTCTTGAGACGTATGCTATACCGAAAGAAGAATAGCTCATTAACACTTGTTGTATAAGTAGAAAGGCTCCAAAAACCAACTATTTAAAGTGATTAAACGCATAAAAGTATAGTTAGTATCAAAGTAATTCAATATGAAAGTCTGTTTACAAACATATCCATTTCCACCGCACAAACTATACTAATAACTTTAATACAGAGATCGTTGCTAGATATCACACAATCTAAGGAATGCAGACAGTGACTCAAATCCAATTGACCTTAGTGATTAGTTACCTGCTAATGGCTTGCTATTTTTTTACCAATTGGTTAAGGTTTTCTCTCCGTCATCCGGCATATACTCCAGAAGAGAAATTTTTATCTTTTGTGATGTCTTTAATAACTACTATCTTCTGGCCTCTCATTCTCCCCCTATCTTGCTTAAAAATCGTTAGAAATCGCAAGCTGAAAGTTAGTAAGGTGATTCCTGTGCTTTTAGGGATGTTTGTTTTTAGTATTTGCTACTATGTCATTTATGTGCATGGACATTTACTTTGCAGTTATGATTTATTCTGTCCTTATGCTTCGTGACAATTAAAGGCGGGATGTACCCGCCCCAATTTTTCAAATATTATTGAACATTTGTGGGAAAAGTCCCTGGTGTGACAGCGATATTGATACTTTGTCCATTGCGACGCAAATCCAAACGCAAATTACCTCCAACTTGTGCTTTTTCCACGGCTTTCTGGACAGCAGCAGCATCTATAACTGATTCACCATTCAGCTTTTGGATCACATCCCCAGCACGTATTCCCGCTTTGAATGCTGGTGAATCAGGCATAACTTTAACTATTAATACGCCATTATTTTCACTCACCATTAAACCACTGTTGGGATCTGAGTTAATACGTTGCTTTAAGTCAGGTGTTATACCCACCATCTGAATTCCTAAATATGGATGTTGAGCTTTACCTGTGGTTATAAGTTGATTAGAAATCCGTTGTGCTGTGTTGATGGGAATAGAAAATCCTAAGCCTTGCGCTCCTTGAATTATAGCTGTATTCATGCCAATCACTTCCCCACGGGCATTCAGCAAAGGACCGCCAGAGTTACCGGGGTTAATTGCTGCGTCAGTTTGAATAAATTCAACTCGCTTATCGGGAACACCAACTTGGTTGCTAGAGCGTCCTGTGGCGCTGATAATGCCTGTAGTAACTGTATTATCTAACCCCAGGGGATTACCAATGGCGATCGCCCATTGTCCAGGTTGTAGTTGGTCAGAATTGCCTATAGTGACTGTGGGTAAATTATTCGCCTCAATTTTTACCACCGCTACATCAGTTAATTCATCTGTTCCTACCACTTTACCTTTAAAGGTGCGTCCATCCTTCAGAGTGACAGTCACCGTATCTGCACCATCTACTACATGAGAATTGGTAAGAATACGACCATCAGCACTGAGAATAAAACCTGAACCCGTTCCCCGTTCTACCCGATTTCTTCCTTGCATTGGCAGTTGTGAGCCAAAAAAGCGGCGGAAAAAGGGATCATTCAATTCTTCTGGTAACTGCGTTTTAACAGTGCGGGAAGAGTTGATTCGCACCACCGCAGGTCCAACTTTCTGCACAACTTGAGTGATAAAATTAGGATCTACGTTTCCTGGTAATGGCGGCGCTGCGTTGACTCTCCCCACAGCCAGCTTAGATGCACTATCAGCTACCTGTTGTTGGTTATTTGCTAGATAGCCACCTGCAAAAGTCATCCCTGATCCCAGCAACACTAGGGATAAAGAAGCCGCTGCTTTTTTCCAAGGTGCATGATCATGGCTTTTGGTGAACAGGTTATCGTTATCTTGTGGTTGGTTTGGCATTTTTGATCTCAAAGGTTGTTTAAAGCTATTTAGAGCTATTACTAATGTAGATATTTTTTTTGCAGCTTTTGTTGCTCAAGTGTAGCAGTGTTAGGAAAATCCGTTGATTAACTCCCTCCTTTAATTAGATACATTCACAAATTTGAGTTTTTCTAACAAGTCCATAAAATCTGTTTCCCTTTCATCATTGTTTTATATTTAACTAAGCACCAAGCCCAGGTGATTAGAAAGATACTGCTATACAAACTAAGTCCGTCTGCACGGATTTACGGAAAATCAAGGGTTTGAAACCCACCCAGGTGGGTTTTGTATGTATAGCCGTGACTTCCAGTCGCTGGTGCAAGATGTTAGATACAGCAAAATTCACGCTTGTCAGCTTGACAAACCTAATATTCTAAATTTATTATAAATCATAACGACTGTTCGATATAAATAAACCCAGTTATGCCGAAAATTGTGGATCATGAACAATACCGCAAAGAATTACTCGGCAAGTGTTTTGATTTATTTGCCGAAAAAGGTTATGGCGCTATCACCATGCGGCAAATTGCTCAGGGTTTAGAGGTTTCTACAGGAACGCTATATCACTATTTTCCCAGTAAACAAGCTTTATTTGAACAACTGATAGAAGAAATTAGTCAGCAGGATGTCATTATAGCTTTAGCCGAATTGGGAGGAAAAAACAACTTATCAGAAATGATGGCAGCTTTAGGTAATTATCTCGTCAACAATGAAGATTACCTGATTAAGTGGACTTATATCTGGGTTGATTTTTGTCAAAACCAAGACTCAAAAACAATGCTGACGAATAGTACAGTTTTTAAACACGCTAATCAACGTTGCCAACAAGTAGCCTGTGATTTATTAGGCATTCAAGATGTGGTGTTAGCATCCTTTGTTTTGAGTTTTGTTAATGGTGTAATTCTCGAAAAATTATGGGGTAATGAAACAATTGATTTTCCTGAACAATGCGAACTTTTAGGAAAAATGTTAACCGCATATTTGCAACAGCAAGATTGATATCTGATTGGGGAGTTTTTTGGTACGATAAAATGAGTCAAAAACTGTTATCTAAACCTGTAAACCAAAAGTTAATTGCTTTAGTTATAAGTGCCACAGCTATTACTGGCGGAATTATAATTTACGGAATTTCTAGTTTTGGAGAAGTTGGTAAAAATGCCACTTCAGAAATATCTGAAAATCCACCTCTGCCAACAAAAGTAACAGCTTTAGCCAGACTGGAACCAGAAACAGAAGTAATTAAGCTATCTGCACCTTTAGCATTAGATGGAGATAGGGTGGCAAAAATCCTATTTAAAGAAGGTGATACTGTAAAAGCAGAACAAGTAATTGCAATTTTAGATTCACGGGATAAATTGCAAAATACCGTGCAACAAGCAAAGAAAGAAGTGAGAGTTTCTCAAGCTAAACTTGAGCAAATTAAAGCTGGGGCTAAATTAGGAGCAATTCAAGCTCAAAAAGCAAGTATAGAAAGAATAAAAGCTCAGTATCAAGGTGATAAAAACTCCCAAGAAGAAAATATTGCACGGATAGAAGCTCAATGGCAAGGTGATAGAATTGCCCAACAAGCAACCATTAATAAATTAACCGCAGAACTCAACAATGCTGAATCCGAATATCAACGCTATAAAAACTTATATTCAGCAGGAGCCATTTCTAATTCTTTAATTGATAGTAAAGCCTTAAATGTAGAAACTGCCAAACAACAACTAAGTGAAGCCAAAGCAGTTATTAACCGTATTAATTCCACCGCAAACAAACAATTAGCAGAAGCGAAAATTGCATTAAATCGAATTAACACCACCAGTAATAAACAAATTAGTGAAGCAAAAGCTACACTTGATAGTGTTGCCGAAGTTCGTCCTGTAGATGTGAATTTAGCACAAACAGAAGTAGAAAGTGCGATCGCTACCCTGAAACGCACCCAAACCGACCTAGAAGCAGCTTATATTCGCGCTCCCATGACAGGACAAATTCTCAAAATTCATACCCGTGCCGGCGAAAAAATTGATGCTTCTGGGATTGCAGACTTTGCACAAACAGAGCAAATGATTGCAGTTGCAGAAGTTTATCAAACTGATATCAGTAAAGTCAAACTCGGACAAAAAGCTGTAATTACTAGTCCTACATTTACAGGTGAACTGTGGGGAACAGTTGCCCAAATTGGCTTCCAAGTCAACCGCCAAAATGTGTTTAGTAACCAACCTGGAGAAAATTTAGATAGTCGAGTGATTGAAGTTAAGATTCGTCTCACTCCTGAAGACAGTAAAAAAGTTGCAGGTTTAACTAATTTGCAAGTACAAACAGCAATTGAATTGTAAAGTTTATTTGCTCTTAAAAATAATGAATGTTTGTTATCAATTAATTGGCTCAAAACCTCACAACTACTCTACGGTAAATGTATCATGCTTAAATCTATATACCTACTGCTTGCTATCTTGGGTTTAGTGCTTCCCTATTCTCAGTTTATTCCTTTTATATTTGAGCATGGTCTTGATATCAAACTATTTTTTGCACAGCTTTTTGCTAACAAGATATCTGGCTTTTTTGGCATGGATGTAATTATTTCTTCCCTCGTATTTTGGACATTTGTATTTGCCGAAGGAACAAGGCTTAAAATGCAAAATCTGTGGATTTATATTGCTGGTAATCTTCTGTTTGGTGTTTCTTTTGGACTGCCGTTGTTCTTATTGATGCGACAAGGGCAGATAGAACAGCAAAATCAGCAAATTAGTTATTAAGAGGCAGTTGACAAATGGCATTTAAACTATTCCAAAAAACGCCCTTAGCTTGGCGACAGTTAATGAAAGAAAAAACGCGGTTAGCTGTTGCAGTTGCTGGGATTACTTTTGCTGATATGCTGATATTTATTCAGATGGGTTTTGAAAGTGCTTTGTTTGATGCTGCTATTCAACCTCATCGCAATTTACAGGCAGATTTAGTATTAATTAATCCTCAATTTCAAACTCTGTTTTCAGTCAAAAGTTTTTCTAGAGAAAGATTATATCAAGCCTTAAGCTATGACGGTGTAAAATCAGTTAATTCTGTTTACATTAGTACCGGACAATGGCGCAATCCTGAAACACAAATTGAACGTGCTATTTTAGTTTGGGGTGTAGATCCAAATCAACCAGGATTGAAATTTCCTGAAGTTCAAAAAAATAAAGATTATTTCAAACTTCTCAATCAAGTAATGTTTGATCAAGCCAGTCGTCCAGAATATGGTGCTGTAGGTGATATATTCAAAAAAACGGGCAATTTTCAAACAGAACTCAATAGTAAAGCTGTTAACGTCAAAGGTGTTTTTAGTAATGGTGCTTCCTTTGCGGCTGATGGTAATGTTATTGCTAGTGATTCAACTTTTCTACAATTATTTCCTCAACGTAAACCAGATCAAATTGAAGTGGGTTTAATTAATCTCAAACCAGGTGCGGATACTGATAAGGTAAAAGCACAACTGAGAAGAGGATTAAATCCAGATCCCAAAAATCCCTTTGTGGAAGTAGGAACACCTGAAGACTTTGCTCAAAAAGAAAAGAATTATTGGGCTAATGGTACAGGGATTGGTTTTATTTTCGGTTTGGGTGTAGGAGTTGGGTTTATTGTTGGTATTGTTATTGTTTACCAAATTCTTTATTCTGACGTTTCCGATCACCTCCCAGAATATGCAACTCTCAAAGCAATGGGTTATACAGATACCTATCTTTTGGGAGTCTTGGTACAAGAGGCTTTATTATTAGCGATTTTGGGTTATTTGCCTGCATTTTTTCTATCTTTTGGAATATATCAACTAACTTTTGCAGCCACTCTGTTGCCCATTTCGATGAAAGTAGACCGAGCAATTTCAGTGTTTATTTTGACTGTAATTATGTGTAGCGTTTCTGGGGCGATCGCTATGCGAAAACTCCGTTCTGCTGACCCTGCGGACATTTTTTAATGAGAAAAAGTAGAGACGTTCAATGGAACGTCTCTACAAGGGTTAATTTTCACCATATATTTAATAAATTGCTGACTACAAACCCTCACAAAATACTCACAAACAACTATAGGAATCCGGTTTAATTCCTGAATTTACTCGTAGAGGTAGGGAACAGGGAACAGAAAAGAAGGAATATAAAGTGTACTGAGTTTGTTGAAAATCAAATAGGAGTTCTATATGTTAGAAATTTATTCTCAATCAAATATTGCTTCAGATACTGTAATTCATGTTTCTCAACTCAATCATTATTTTGGTGATGGTGCATTAAAAAAACAAGTATTATTTGATATTAATTTAGAGATTAGAGCCGGAGAAATTGTGATTATGACTGGTCCCTCTGGGTCAGGGAAAACCACTCTATTATCATTGATGGGGGGATTGCGTTCTGCTCAATCAGGGAGTTTACAAATATTAGATCAAGAAATGCGCGGTGCAAATAAGGGGAAGTTAACAAAATTGCGTCGTCAGATTGGTTATATTTTCCAAGCGCATAACTTGATGACTTTTTTAACAGCCAAAGAAAATGTGAGAATGTCTTTGGAGTTGCATGGAGAATATCTAAATCAAGATATCAATGCTAAAGCTATCGCAATATTAGAAGAAGTGGGGTTAGGAAATCGTGTTGATTATTATCCAGAGAGTTTATCAGGGGGACAAAAACAACGGGTTGCGATCGCACGTGCTTTAGTCAGTCATCCCAAGATAGTATTAGCAGACGAACCCACCGCTTCATTAGATAAACAATCTGGTCGTGACGTGGTGGAATTAATGCAAAAATTAGCCAAAGAACAAGGTTGTACAATTTTGCTTGTCACCCATGATAACCGCATCTTAGATATAGCTGATCGCATTGTTTATATGGAAGATGGACAGCTAAAAAGTGATGGTGTAGACAATTGACACTCTCGAAATATAGTAGTTCCCATGCTCGTGAGGGACAAAGTTTTTTAGTTTTAGGGAACAGGGAACTGGGAATAAATTGGTGTGTACTTCATTAGACTGGGAAACGCTATAAGATCCCCGACTTCTTTTTTAATCTTGTAAATAAATTATGAATTAATGTCAGAAGTCGGGGATCTGGGTGTTGCTCCCCACTCCTTTCTCAAACGTTTGCGTAGCGTGCGCGCAGCGCATACCACAGAGGCATAGCGAACACAGATAAAGGATAAATAGAGAGAATTTTGTGCCATTTTTGCCATATTTTTTATTTGTTCTCTTAAAGAAAATTTCTTCACCCCACACTCTATACCCTCTCCCAATATTTGTGGTAATTTAGAAAAAGCATTTGCCAAATATATACTTAGCTGCGTACAATTACTGACGAGGTTTCATGGCAATCTCCCATTACTCAATTCTGATTCTGGAGGATTCGCCAGAAGACAGGGTATTATATTGTCGCTATTTAAATCAGGATAAAATTGCCACTTATGATTTTATTGAGGTAGAGACAGGATTAGAAGCATTGCAAAAACTGGGGCAAACCAGTCCAGATTTAATACTTATAAACTATCAACTGTCAGATATGAATGGGTTGGAATTTCTGAAGAAGTTGAAGTTCCAATTTAGCAGTCTGGAAATTCCAGTAATTATGTTAGCAGGGCAGGGAAATGAAAGCATAGCTGTGCAAGCCATGAAGAGTGGTTGCCAGGATTATATAGTTAAGAGCAAAATCACCCGTGCTGGACTATGCCGTGCTGTTCATACTGCCCTAGAGAAAACCCACCTGAACCAGCGGATTCGGATACAGAACCAACAACAACAGTTGCTGGCTGGTATATCATTGCGTATTCGTCAGTTTTTTCGTTTAGAGGAAATTCTGTCAACATCCGTTCAAGAAGTGCGGGAATTTCTCAAAGCAGATCGGGTGATAGTGTACCAGTTTGACCATCAGATGAATGGTAAAATAGTTGCTGAGTCCGTACTACCTCAGTGGAAAGCTTTACTAAACAGTCAAGTTAAGGATACGTGCTATCAAGAAATTCAGGAAATAGCGGATCTTAACGGCACAATCCGAGCAATGCCTGATATCTATAATGCCGGATTAACAGCCTGCCATATCGACGTGCTGGAGAGATTTCAGGTTAAGGCTAATCTGGTTGTACCGATTTTGCTGAACAAAGAAGCAAGGGAACAGAAGAAGCAAGGTAAGCAGGGGAAGCAGAAAAAAAAAGATACTAGCTGGGAAAGCAACTTAGTATCATCACACTTTGTTTCTAAATTTTCTTCTCAGGTACTGTGGGGGTTAATTTTTGTTCACCAGTGCAGTAGGACTCGTGAGTGGGAGACAACTGAACTGGGTCTACTCCAGCAATTGTCTGTGCAGATGGCTTTGGCTATCCAACAGGCAGAACTTTATGAAAATCTGCAAAATCTGAATACAGCACTAGAGCAGAAGGTGGAAGAACGGACAAAAGAACTGCAAGCTAGTGAGCGGAGATTCCGCGCTATTTTCAACAACACTTTTCAGTTTACGGGACTGCTGACAACCGAAGGAATTTTACTGGAGGCCAATCAGACAGCTTTAAATTTTGGTGGCATACAACTAGAAGAAGTAATCAATCGACCTTTCTGGGAAGCTCACTGGTGGACAATTTCTCCAGAAACACAGGACAATTTAAGGCAAGCGATCGCCCGTGCAGCCCAAGGTGAATTTATACGTTACGAAGTAGATGTATTGGGTGGTGGGGGTGAGATAGTCACCATAGACTTTTCTATTCGTCCTCTCAAGGATGAATCAGAACAGGTGTTAATGTTGATTACCGAAGGGCGAGATATTAGTGATAAAAAGCGCATTGAACGTGAACGCCAAGAGGCGCTAAAAGCCCTAAAAGCTTCTGAAGCTGAACTGAGAGGACTGTTCAATGCAATGGTCGATGTGATTCTAGTGACAGATAGACAGGGACGTTATCTCAAAATTGCTCCCACCAATGCAGATAAGCTTTACCGACCTGCTGAAGATTTACTTGGTAAAACTGTCCATGAAGTTTTACCCAATCATATAGCAGACCGATTTATGGGCGTTATTCAGGAAACTCTAGCTACACAGCAACCTTCACAGTGTGAATACAGCTTACAGATTGGAAAGAAAGAAGTTTGGTTTAGTGCTAAAGTTTCACCAATTTCACAAGAAACTGTAATTTGGGCAGCAAGAGACATCACCGAAGCCAAGCACAACGAAATCATTCATGAACAGGCAGAAAAGGCATTGCAAGAAAACCAAATTCTGTTAAAGCTGATCATGGATAGCCTACCTATGGCCATCTTTTGGAAAGATAGAAACAGTCGTTACTTGGGTTGTAATCGCCAACTGCTTTTAGATGCAGGACTATCATCTTACACAGAAATCATTGGCAAAACAGACTTTGATATGGTCTGGAGAGATCAAGCGCCACTTTATCAAGCAGGCGATCGCATTGTCATAGAGACTGGTCAGTCCCAGTTTAATATCGAAGAACCATTTACAAAAACTGGCAATATTAACAGGTGGTTACGCACCAATAAAATACCGCTGCATAACCCTGAAGGCGAGATTTTTGGCGTTCTGGTCAGCTATGAAGATATTACAGAACGCAAGCAGATGGAACAGGCATTACAGGAAAACCAAATTCTCTTGCAGGTTGTCATGGATAGCTTACCCATGGCCATCTTTTGGAAAGATAGAAACAGTCGTTTTTTAGGCTGCAATCGCCAACTACTTTTGGATGCGGGACTATCATCTTACACAGAAATCATTGGCAAAACAGACTTTGATATGCCCTGGCGAGATCAAGCACCACTTTATCAGGCAGGCGATCGCATTGTCATAGAGTCTGGTCAGGCTAACTTTAATATCGAAGAAGCCTTAATAAAAAGTGACAATCGAACTATCTGGTTACGCACTAATAAAATACCCCTGCACAACCCTGAAGGCGAGATTTTTGGCGTTCTGGCCAGCTACGAAGATATTACAGAACGCAAGGAGATGGAACAGGCATTACAGGAAAGTCAACGACGCTATGCAACTTTAGCAACATCAGCCCCCGTTGGCATTTACCGCACCGATGCTGTGGGAAATTGTTTGTATGTCAATAATCGCTGGTGTGAAAATTCTGGATTGACACCCCAAGAAGCGGCAGGGTGTGGATGGAAAAGAGCTTTGCACCCCGAAGATCGAGATCTAGTTGAGACGCAATGGGATCACTTTGTCCAAACAGGTGAAAAATTTAGTTTGGAATATCGGTTTGTGCGACCGGATGGGGTAGAAACTTGGGTATTTGGGCAAGCCGTTCCCGAAATAGACCCAGAAGGAAACGTGACAGGATATGTGGGAACAATCACTGACATCAGTAGTCGCAAAAAGGCAGAAGAAGCCTTGCGCCGTAGTGAGAAGCTTTATCGCACCTTAGTAGATAACTTTCCTAATGGTGCGGTTGTGCTATTTGACCATGACCTACGATATTTACTAGTTGGAGGCTTAGGACTAGCTTCTGTAGGTCTCAATAAAGCAGAAATGGAAGGAAAAACGATTTGGGAAATCTTTCCCGCAGAAGTGTGTGAAATTATCGCCCCTGTTGCTGTGCAAGCATTGGCTGGAGAATCAGTGACTTCGGAAGTTCCTTATGGCGATCGCGTCTACGTTACCCATCATATTCCTGTGCCAGATGAGCAGGGGAATGTGATTGCTGGCATGGTCATGACCCAAGATTTCACCGATCGCAAAAAGGCAGAACAAGAGCGCGATCGCCTGCTGCAAATTTTAGAATCACAAAATCAGACTTTAGAAGCCCAAGTAACCGAACGCACATCTGAGTTGCAACAAAGCAAAGAACGATTCCGCACTCTCGTCGAAACATCCAGTGATTGGGTATGGGAAGTGAATGAATTTGGAGCTTACACCTATGCTAGTCCGCAAATCATTAACCTTTTGGGATATTCCCCAGAAGAAGTTTTTGGCAAGACTCCGTTTGATTTAATGCCACCAGCAGAAGCAGAACGAGTATTGAACGAGTTTATGAAATTCGTTTCAGTTCAAGCTCCCTTTCAATGCTTAGAAAATACTAACCGCCATAAAGATGGACGACTGATTACTTTAGAAACGAGTGCAGTTCCCATTTTTGATAAGGATAGACAATTTCGCGGCTATCGTGGCATTGATCGAGATATTACGGCAAGAAAACTTTCAGAAGCAGCTTTACGCCAAAATGAAGCTCGTTTCCAGCGGATTGCAGCCAATATCCCTGGTGTCATGTATCAATATATTCTCCATCCTGACGGCTCCTACAAATTTGTATATATGAGCGATCGCTGTCGAGAACTGTTTGAACTAGAACCGGCTACCATTCAAGAAGATGCAAATGCCATCTTTGACTTGATCCACCCAGAGGATTTCCCCTCATTGCCGGAGTCGATCGCCCATTCAGCCCACTCCTTGCAGCAATGGTCTTGGGAGGGAAGATTTATGACCCCATCAGGTCGTCTCAAATGGATGCAGGGTATTTCCCAACCCCAACAGCAAGCTAACGGCGATATTTTATGGGATGGGTTAATTCTCGATATCAGCGAACGTAAACAAATCGAAATTGCCCTTCATAACCTGTCAGACCGATTAGATTTGGCGATCAAGTCTGGTCAAATTGGCATTTGGGACTGGGATATTATCAACAATCATCTCGTCTGGGATGACCGGATGTACGAACTCTATGGAGTCAAAGCCTCAGATTTTCCAGGTGCTTATCAAGTATGGGAAGCAGGCTTACATCCCGACGATCTTCTATCTGGTCGCACCGCTATTCAAGAAGCCATTGCCGGAACAAAGGACTTTGAGCCTGAATTCAGGGTTGTCTGCCCTGATGGCACAATCAAGTTTATCAAAGCCTACGCGATCGTACAGCGTAACTCCCAAGGTAAAGCTCAACGGATGATCGGCATTAACTTTGACATTACCGAGCGCAAACAATCAGAAGCCAAGTTACAGGCAGCAGAAGTACAACTCCGCAGCCTATCAGATCGCCTCAAGTTGGCAGTTAAATCCGCAAAGATTGGCATTTGGGACTTAGATTTGGTCAACGATTCCCTGGTGTGGGACGAGCGGATGTATCAACTCTTCGGTATTTCCCCCATGAGTTTTGACCCAAGTCAGGGAGCTTGGGCAAAATTTGAAGGATTTGTCCATCCGGATGACATAGTTACAGTTCGTGAGACTGTCCAACAAGTCATTGCCGAAGATAAAGAACTAGATACCGAGTTTAGAATTATCTTACCCAATGGCACAACTAGCATCCTTAAAGCCTATGCACTAGTTCAGCACAATTCCCAAGGACAAGCCCAACGGATGATCGGTATTAACTACGACATCACCAAGCGCAGACAGGAAGAACTGGAAAATCAACACCTCAAAGAACGCCTACAATTCGTCCTTTCAGCCAGTCCAGCAGTCATCTACACCTGTCAAGCTTCTGGGAATTTTGATGCCACCTTTATCAGCGACAATGTGCAGAATGTTCTAGGCTATACAGCAGAAGAATGCTTGAGAGAACCAAATTTCTGGTTGAATCACATCCACCCAGAAGACATATCGCAAATCTTGGCAGACCTATCCGATATAGAAGATAAGGAATATTACCCATACCAATATCGCTTCCGTCACAAAGATGGTAATTATCTGTGGATAGAGGATGAATATCGCCTGGTGCGGGATCAAGCCGGACAAGCTGTGGAAATTATTGGCTATTTTGTTGATATCAGCGAACAGCAAGCTGCATTTCGTGAACGTGAACTAGCAGAAGCTGAAATTATCCGCAGTCGGGATTTGCGAGAGGCGATTTTTCATGAATCAGCTGATGCTCTATTCTTGGTTGATAGAGAAACGGTCAAAACTATAGACTGTAACCAACGGGCAGTGGAGTTGTTTGCAGCTACCAATAAAACCGACCTGATTGGGATTGAAGGACATGAGTTACAAAAAGAGCAATTCACCGCCGAAGATATACAAGCCATTATGGATGAAATGAGTACCCAAGGCTTTTGGAGTCGGGAAATTGAATATAAGACCTTCAATGGTGAGTCATTTTGGGGTAACTTGGCCGCTAAGGAAATTACCGTAGCCGATCAGAAAATGAACCTGGTGCGGGTGACAGATATTAGTCAACGCAAACTAGCAGAGGCTCAACTGCAAGAAACAAATAAACAACTTGCGGCTTTTAATGAAGAACTCGCCCGCGCTACCCGTCTTAAAGATGAGTTTCTAGCAAATATGAGTCATGAACTACGCACCCCCCTCAATGCCATTTTGGGTTTATCAGAAGGTTTGCAAGATGAAGTGTTTGGAGTCATCAATGAGAAACAAAGACAAAGTTTGCGAACCATCGAGGGCAGCGGAAAACACCTATTAGAACTAATTAACGACATCCTGGATTTATCAAAAATTGAAGCTGGACAGATGGAATTACATTGCATCCCCACAGCCATCAGCCCGCTTTGTCAATCCAGTTTGGCATTTATCAGACAGCAGGCTCTACAAAAACGCATCCAGCTTGAGGTGAAGATTCAGCCCAATCTGCCAGAACTGTCGCTGGATGAACGACGCATTCGCCAGGTTTTGATTAACCTGCTGAATAATGCTGTAAAATTTACACCAGAAGGCGGGCGAATCACCTTAGAAGTTACCCGCCAACAAATTGCCCCAGCAGCAGAGATGACATCCTTTCAAGATTTTATTCGCATTGCCGTAATTGATACTGGCATCGGTATTGCCCCAGAAAATCTCAACAAACTGTTTCAACCCTTCATCCAAATTGATAGTGCCTTAAACCGCCAATATACTGGCACTGGTTTGGGGCTGGCTCTTGTCAAGCGGCTTGTAGAAATACATGGTGGTAAGGTAGAGGTAAGCAGTGAACTCGGTGTAGGAAGTTGCTTTAGTGTAAATTTATTCTATAACAATTTATCTGATGTTGTCCCTGAGTTAGTGAACCAGGCATCATCTGATTTAAGCTCTATTTTCCCAGAAACAGCACAGGAATCACCCTTAATTTTGCTGGCAGAAGATAATGAAGCTAATATTTTTACTATCTCTAACTATTTAGAGGCCACAGGATACCGCCTCATCGTGGCGAAAAACGGTCAAGAAGCAATTGACCTGAGCAAATCCCAACTTCCCAACTTAATTTTAATGGATGTGCAAATGCCAGAAGTAGACGGTTTAGAGGCAATGAGGCAAATTCGATTAGACTCGCAATTAGTAAATATTCCCATTATTGCCCTGACAGCTTTAGCTATGCCGGGTGATCAGGAAAAATGTTTAGCAGCTGGCGCTAACGACTATCTCACAAAACCTGTCAGACTCAAGCAACTGGCAAGCATCATCAAACAGTTTTTACTCTGTTGAAAACATGAATAGCCACCCTTATCACCAGTGGATTATCAAGACAGTGGGGACAGCATCATTACGGCGGATGCTGATTGTTCCGTTTGTCTTACAAATTGTCGGTTTTGTCGCCCTGGTTGGCTATTTTTCCTATCAAAACGGCTCTCTGGCGGTGAATAAACTGGTTGTTGATTTACAGTCAGAAATTAATAATCGCATTGAGCAGAAAATTACTAATTATTTTAACGCGCCTGTCAAAATTAATCAGTTGAATGTGGATGCTTACGAATCTGGACAACTGAACCTGTTTAATTTTCAGGCAACGGGTCAGTATTTTACCAAACAGTTGCGAACCTTTGGTACTAGTTATATCCAATTTGCTACAGCTAGAGGCGAATATATTGGTGCGGGTGATTATGGTTCAGGTCGCGCCCAAATTGAAGAAATTCCTTTAGGGGCAGAATTGGGAAAGTCCTATAAATATGATACAAATCTGGCAGGTGAACGCACTCGCTTAGTTTCTGTCCAAGCTTATGACCCCAGACGGGAAGCTTGGTTCTCCAATGTGGTTAAGGCAGGTAAACCGGTCTGGAGCGAGATATACAACTGGGACACAAATCCAGAAATTATGTCAATTGCCGCCAGCTATCCACTTTATGATCGTCAAGGTAAATTTATTGGCGCTCTCGGTACGGATTTGAGTCTGACTTACATTAGCAATTTTTTGAGACAAATTAAACTGGGTTCTTCTGGTAAGGCATTTATTCTGGAACGGTCGGGAATGCTGGTTGCTAGTTCGGCCAAAGAAGCGCCATTTCGGATGGTGAATGGTCAAGCAAAGCGGTTACAAATCCTCAATAGTCAAGATTTTGTAATTCGGGAAGTTGCCACCAACATCCAAAAACAATGGGGTGATTTGGCAAAGATTGACGCAAATGAACAAATACAAGTCAAAATCAAAGGAAAAACATATTTTGTCCTAGTTTCTCGCTGGCAAGACAATCTTGGTTTGGACTGGTTGGTTGTGAGCGTCTTGCCAGAATCCGACTTTATGACAGAAATTCAGGCTGCAACTAAGAAAACCATTTTCTTGTGCGGTGTGGCTTTTTTGCTCTCAACAGCAATGGGATTATTAACGACCCAATTAATTGCCCAACCACTGCTGAGATTAATTTTAGCTGCTAGACAGATTGCTCAAGGAGATTTTCAGGAAATATCCCCAATTTCTACCCCAATTGTTGAAGTTCGAGAACTGTCCCATTCCTTTCACCAAATGGCACAGCAATTACAGCGATCATTTACTGAACTGGCAGATAGCAAGGCAGAACTTGATCAATTTTTGGAAAGTTTGCCCATAGGCGTAGCGATTCATGGTATCGATGGGTCTGTAGTCTACTTGAACCGGGTTGGTAAATCTCTGCTAGGAGTGGAAAAGATTCCTGAACAGGATCAAGATGATTTGGCTACTGCTTATCAACTTTATGTGGAAGGAACTAACCAACTCTATCCCAGAGGTAGATTACCCGCAATGCGGGCATTACAGGGAGAGTGTCTAAAGATTGAAGACATTGAAGTTCACTGCAACGGCAGGATAATACCAGCCGCAGTATGGGCAACGCCAATTTTTGACCATAATGGTGTAATTACTCATGCTATTACTGCATTTCAGGATATTACGTATCGCAAACAAGCCGAACGGATTCTCACTAACTATAATGCCGCACTAGAAAGACAAATCGCTGCTAAAACTGCCGAATTACGTGATCAGGAAGCTCGATTTCGTGCCATTGTGGAGTTGCAAACAGAATTAATTGCCCGCAGTCGTGCCGATGGTATACTGACTTTTGTGAATGATGCCTTCTGTCGTTACTTTGGGGTGAATACTGAAGATATTTTGGGGCATAGCTACAAACCTTTTGTTTTTCCAGAGGATTGTGAGCTAGTATTTGCAAATTTGGCGAATATGTCCCTGAACAATCCCGTTTCTACTATTGAAAATCGCGTCATTGCCAATGGTGAGGTGCGGTGGATGCAGTGGAATCATCGGATGATTTTCGATCAAGAAAACCGCTTTGTGGAATTGCAAGCAGTAGGTCGAGATATCACAGATAAAAAACGTGCAGAAATGGCTTTGGCAGTGCGGGAACGCTATCTTTCAACTTTGGTGAGCGTCCAGAAGTACCTTTTAGTTCATGACTCTGATACTACCTATTACACACAAATTTTGCAATGGTTAGGAGAAACAGCATCTGCATCCCGGATCTATCTGTTTGAAAATAATCATGATGCTGCTGGTAATCTGGTGACAAGTCAGAAATCTGAATGGTGTAACCAAGGAATTGATCCTGAAGTCGATAATCCTGCCCTGCAAAATGTTGTCTATGCAGAATTCTTACCACGATGGTTAGAACTTCTTTCTAGTGGCAAGATTATCAACGGTGTGGTGATTGATTTTCCAGATAGTGAACGAGAAATTCTAGAACCTCAGGGAATTCTGGCTATCTTAATCCTACCTTTGTTGGTAAATGGTCAGTTCTGGGGTTTTATTGGCTTTGATAATTGTGTATCTGCTCAAATTTGGGAACCAGCTGAGGTAAACTTGCTCAGTGCGGCTGCTTCGGCGATTTCCGCACATCTAGAACGGCAAAAAGCTAGACGTGAACTTGTGGATGCTAAAGAGGCTGCTGAAACTGCCAACCGTACCAAAAGCCAGTTTCTTACCAGTATGAGTCATGAGTTACGGACTCCGCTAAATGCCATTATTGGATTTAGCCAGTTACTAGAAACAGATGCCACTTTGCAAGTAGAACAAAAAGATTTTATTAACACAATCAATCAAAGTGGTGAACATCTACTTTCACTCATTGATGATGTGCTAGAAATGTCCAAGATTGAAGCGGGCAAAGTATTTTTAAATGAAAAATCTTTTCACCTGCGGCAGTTGTTGACTACTTTGATGAATATGCTACGTCAACAAACAGAATCTAAAGGATTGTCTTTGGAGTTGCAACTTGCAGAAAACCTCCCGGATTCAATCATCACTGATGATGCTAAATTGCGTCAGGTGTTGATTAATTTATTGGGTAATGCTATTAAGTTTACTGATAATGGTGGTATTACCCTGCGGGTTGGAAATATGGAATCTCTGGGTAAAGGCTATCATCTGTTTTTTGAAGTGGAAGATACAGGATCGGGTATTGCAAAAGAGGAATTGGATACCATTTTTGATGTTTTTGGACAATCTGAATCAGGTAAGCAATCGCATACAGGAACTGGGTTAGGTTTGTCTATCAGTCGCAAGTTTGTAGAACTCATGGGGGGACAAGTGACAGTACAAAGTACCCTGGGTGTCGGTAGTAAATTCCGGTTTGATATTCAAGTCCAGGTGGTTAAGGCACAAGCTTTGGAAGATGAAGATTCTCAAACCACCCCCTTGAGTTCTGCCACAGTCTTGGTTGTTGATGATAATGCCGTAAATCGCAAATTTGCCTTATTGATGTTGAAACGTTTGGGATACCAAGCTCAAGCTGTAGATGGTGGAGAAAAAGCAATTTCAGTATTGCAACGGCAGCATTTTGAGGTGATATTGATGGACGTACAAATGCCTGGTATGGATGGACTGGAAACAACTCAAAGAATTCGTGCTTTGTACAGCGATTGGCTTGTCCAGCGCCAAGGAGATCATCGCAAACAACCAATTATTATTGGCTTTACTGCCGATATTTCTCCCGAAACCCGTGATAAATGTTTAGCTATGGGGATGAATGATTTTCTTTCTAAGCCAGTCAAACTAGAAAGATTGCAACAAGCTTTACTTTGAATTTAACAAAAAGCAATAAATATCTAAAATTTTAGGAATGGAGTCAACAAGTCGTCAATGAATATTAGTAATTTATTTTCAGCGGGTGGTGTGGTCATGTGGCCGCTACTGTTTTTTTCTGTCTTAGCAGTAGCACTTGTTATTGAACGGCTTACTTTTTGGATAAAAATCAGTGGTCGCCAAGATCATGTAGTTCGGGAGGTGTTAAAGTTTTATCGTCAAGGTAATGTGGTTAGTGCTTTAGATCATTTGCACAAAAACGCTGATTTACCCATTGCTCGAATTTTTTTAGCAGCTTTGGAATTAGAAGAACCCACCCCAGAAGAATTCCGCTTGGCCTTAGAAAGCGAAGCACAGGGAGAAATTCCTTTGCTGAAAAGGTTCCAAAACATTTTTGATACAATTATTGGTCTTGCTCCTCTGTTGGGACTTCTGGGTACAGTTTTGGGCTTAATTTCTTCTTTTGCATCTCTGAATATTGGTGATGTGGGAGGTAGTAAAACAGCCGATGTCACAGCGGGAATTAGTGAAGCCTTGGTATCTACAGCAGCGGGATTAGTTGTAGCTATCGTTACGCTTTTTTTTGCTAATACTTTTCGGGGACTTTATATTCGTCAAATTGCTTGGATTCAAGAATATGGCGGACAGTTAGAATTACTCTACCGTCGTCATCGTCAATAACCGCTATGTTTAGATAAAAAGCAAGCGGCTGATATAGCCGCAATATTATCAATAGACATCTCCGGTAATTAAATGTGCGTGGTTTGAAACCCTTGTAGAGACGTTCCGGCGGAACGTCTCGACCATATTTCCGGAGAGGTCTAATATAGTTAGGGAAGATTCGCTGATTCTCTCATCTTTATACCTGCTTGCACTAAATCGAAATTTGGGGGAAAATGGGTGTTATGGTCACAATCTGCTTTTTCTAAGTGGGTTCCTTGTAAATCAGCTTGACGCAGATCCGCAGAAAACAACATCGCACCTCGCAAATCTGCATTTTGTAAATTAGCTTGACTCAAATCGGCAAAACTCAAATCACATCCTCGCAGATTAGCACCGCTGAGGTTAGCCGTACTTAAATCAGCATAGCTGAGGTCAGATCCTTTCAAGTCAACGCCTTGCAAATTAGCATCACCTAATTCTGCTTTTTCAAAGTCTCGTTTTCCGATTGCATATTCCTCGACAACAGTAGCAGCACTATGAAATGGCTGTTGAAAATTTACTTCAGGCATAAAACAGCCTCACAATTTATTTAAATTTTTTTAACTGGGTTGATTTCACCATTTGACCTGATTATATAACCAATTAACCATAAAATAAATCCAGTAGTAACATAAGTTTGCGTTTTTTTGTGTTTCCTCACAAGTTCCTCAAATTCTGATAGTAGTTTGAAACTATCAAGCAATTATAGACAATTGTGCTAGATATATTGAGGCATTTGAACCTAAATTGAAAATTTGAGGATTTGTTATGGCTGTTATAAAAGTGGTGTTCATAACTATGATACTCTACCCCTTTTATCGATTTTGTCAATACATCGCTAGAATCCTGACGAAGATAAATTAAGAACTCTAAATTTTAGTATTTTCACAGGCTTCAATTCAGATTGCTATGAAAACATAAATAAAAGTAACATCATGACCAACATTATCTGGGATAAACTTTATCAAATCTTCCAAAGTTATGTAGCTTTAAAACCAGGAGAAAACCTACAGCAATGGGAGCATGAACTAGCAAGGAAATGTTGCCAAGATATTGAAATACAAGTGACTCATTAGTATCGGAAAATGAGTTATTAAATCAAAAAGGTTAAAAAATAATGGCAACTGCAATAGTGATTGGTTACGGTAATGAATTACGAGGTGATGATGCCATTGGACAACAAGTAGCAAAAGCTATAAAATATTGGTGTTTATCATCTGTGCAATCACTTGCAGTTCACCAACTAACACCAGAATTAGCTGAACCTTTGGCAAATGCTAAGTTAGCAATTTTTGTGGATGCCTGTATTAATTCTCAATCTAATGAGGTACAGGTGCAATCATTATCACCGTCTGAGTCGAAGACTGTCAATGCCCATATTGGTGATCCGCGATCTCTACTTGCTCTTTCTGAATTTCTCTATGGTCATTCTCCCCCAGCGTGGTTAGTCACAGTCCCAGGAGTGAATTTTGATCTGAGCGATCGCATTTCACCAATAGCAGAAAAAGGCATTGCGATCGCCTTAGTCAAAATTATCCAAATTCTTAATCAAAGTAACAATTTATGGATGGACTTGGAATGAATAACAGGGAATAGGGAATAGGAACAACTAACTGATAACTGATCAAGGAGTAGTTATGTCAGCATCTATCAAACCGACCACCGACAAAGCTTATGATATCTTACAAATAGAGAGAATAAACCCCTTAGATGCAATTTTTGCCCCTAAAACGGTTGCTGTCATTGGTGCAAGTGAAAAACCTGGAAGTGTGGGGAGAACTTTACTCTGGAATTTAATTACAAACCCCTTTAATGGGACAGTTTTTCCCATCAATCCTAAGCGTAATAGTGTATTAGGAATTAAAGCCTATTCTACCATTTTTGATGTTCCTGAAAAAATAGATTTAGCGGTAATTGCTACTCCTGCGCCTACAGTACCACAAATTATTACTGATTGCGTAAAAGCTGGAATTAAAGGCGCAATAATTATTTCCGCAGGTTTTAAAGAAGCAGGTGAAAAAGGCATTGCTTTAGAAAAAGAAATTCTCGAAATAGCACATCGAGGAAAAATTAGAATAATTGGACCCAACTGTTTAGGAGTTATGAGTCCAATTTCCGGTTTAAATGCCACCTTTGCCAGCAAAATGGCACAGCCAGGAAACGTAGGTTTCCTCAGTCAAAGTGGGGCATTATGTACATCAATTCTCGATTGGAGTTTACAGGAAAATGTTGGTTTTAGTGCCTTCGTTTCCATCGGTTCAATGTTAGATATTGGTTGGGGAGATTTAATTTATTATTTGGGAGATGACCCCAATACAAAAAGTATTGTAATTTATATGGAATCTATCGGTGATGCGCGTTCTTTTCTGTCCGCAGCGCGAGAAGTAGCATTAACAAAACCAATAATTGTCATTAAAGCCGGTCGGACAGCAGCAGCAGCAAAAGCGGCCGCTTCCCACACAGGATCATTAGCAGGAAGTGACGCTGTTTTAGATGCAGCTTTTCGGCGTTGTGGAGTATTAAGAGTTAATAGTATTTCTGATTTATTTGATATGTCAGAAGTATTAGCCAAACAACCTCGTCCTAAAGGTCCAAGATTAACAATTTTAACTAATGCTGGAGGTCCAGGAGTATTAGCCACAGATACATTAATAGAAAGTAAGGGAGAATTAGCACCAATTTCGGAAGAAGTTATTAATTCTTTGAATGAAATTTTACCTCCACAATGGAGTCATAATAACCCGATTGATATTTTAGGAGATGCAGATCCCCAACGTTATACAAAAGCCTTAGAAATTGCTGCTAAAGACCCTAAGAGTGATGGCTTGTTAGTAATTTTAACACCCCAAGCTATGACCGATCCGACAAAAATTGCGGAAGGATTAGAACCCTACTCGCAAATGCCAAATAAACCAATTTTAGCAAGTTGGATGGGTGGGGAAGATGTGGCACAAGGGCAACAAATTCTTAACCGTCAAGGTATTCCTACTTATGCTTATCCCGATACAGCAGCGCGGATATTTAGTTATATGTGGCGGTATAGTTATAACTTACGGGGTATTTATGAAACTCCGGTATTACCTGCCCTAGAATGTGATAGTAATTCCCGTGATTGTGCATTAGTTGAAACCATTATTAACGATGCTAGAAAAGCAGGAAGAACGATTTTAACAGAGTTTGAATCTAAGGAAATTTTAGCCGCCTATGGTATTCCTGTGGTTGCGGGAAGCATTGCCAAAAGTGCCGAGGAAGCGGTGGAATGTGCCGAAAAACTCGGTTATCCAGTGGTTTTAAAACTGTATTCCCAAACAATTACCCATAAAACAGATGTGGGTGGTGTGCAGTTAAATTTGCGAAATGCCGAAGCTGTGAAAAAAGCCTATCATTTAATTGAAACTTCGGTATTAGAAAAAGCTAAACCAGAAGATTTTTTAGGCGTAACCGTGCAGCAAATGGTAAAAACTAGCGGTTACGAATTGATTATTGGCAGTAGTTTAGATCCGCAATTTGGACCAGTATTATTATTTGGTGCTGGGGGACAATTGGTGGAAGTTTTTCAAGATAGTTCCATTGCTTTACCTCCCTTAAATACTACCCTAGCCAGACGGATGATGGAACAAACAAAAATCTACAAAGCCTTAAAAGGTGTGCGGGGTAGAGAAAGTATAAATATGGAAGCATTGGAGGAATTGCTAGTAGTATTTAGTCATTTGGTAGTAGAACAACCTTTGATTAAAGAAATAGACATTAATCCTTTATTAGCTATTCCTCCCAGTCCTGATCATCCTGGTGGTTTAATAGCATTAGATGGGAGAATAGTTTTACATTCTGCGGATGTAGAAGAACAGCAATTACCAAAATTAGCCATTCGTCCCTATCCTCATCAATATGTTAGCAATTGGAATCTGAAAAATAATACACCAATTACTATCCGTCCTATCCGCCCTGAAGATGAACCATTAATAGTTAAATTCCACAAAACATTATCTGAAGAAAGTGTGTATTTACGCTACTTTCACTTAGTGAAATTAAGTCAAAGAATTGCCCATGAACGACTCACCAGAATTTGTTTTATTGACTATGATCGAGAAATGGCATTAGTCGCAGAACATGAAAACCCAGAAACCAAAGAAACGGAAATTTTAGCAGTAGGAAGATTGAGTAAATTACATGGGAATAATGCTGCGGAATTTGCTATGCTAGTGAGCGATCACTTTCAGTGTCAAGGCTTAGGAACAGAACTACTCAAGCGATTAATAGAAGTAGGTAAAAACGAGAAAATCTGCTGTATCTCTGCTGATATTTTGGCAGATAATTTAGGGATGCAGCGAGTGTGTGAAAAACTCGGTTTCAAAATTTTACGTACTAATGATGCAACGGTGTTAAAAGCGGAAATTGATTTGTAGGATTAGATCCCCCCTTCCCCCTCTTAACAAGGGGGGATAAATTTCAAAGTCCCCTAGAAGGGGGGATTTAGGGGGATCTGCAAGTTTAATTTAAAATATAAGATCTAAACTTATGGAAATGTAAATACTTGACTATGACTCAGATTGTTTTATAAGATTTAGATTCCATAATTATCGAGATGCTAAAAACTCGCGCTCAAAAGCATGGTAATTATTTACAGGCAGAAATTAAGGCAATTCTACAGCAAATAACTAAAGCAGAGAACAAAAAAATACGCCTCTCTGAAAAACGGATAGCAGCATTTAAAGAATGGATAGAAAGCCATAAAAATATTAATTTTCTAACTCTTTCTGATGAAGCAATCAGCCGCGAAAGTATTTATGATGACAGAGGTTAAATGGCTCATCTTATAGACACAAATGTTTAATTATATTGACTTATTTAATGTTGGATTTCCTAATGTCAACCCAACCTACAAAAATGTTAATTAAATTTTGATTCTCATTCCTTAATTGAAGGGTATGGAAATATTTGTTTGTGACTGATTTTGTCTACTTAATGGAGATCTCATCCACTGATAACCTACAAAAATCAACAATAAACCGATCAAAAATAAAAGTACCATTAAAACGATTTGATACCAGATAACTTGCGGTAAAAGTAAGTCTAAAACTAAGTGCATTAAATTCATAATGCCATAAAAAACAGTTAAGCCAAAATGTATGACTCGATAGCGTTTATTTTCAGTGAAAGCAGTACCAATCATTGCTAACATTGGCAACATAAAAAAGCCCAACATCAGCCAAAAAATCCCCGAAAGTTGATTGAGTGATGTAGCTGGTTGCGATTCAACCACATTTAAACCGTGGAATAATGGCATTAAACCTAGTTGAGTATGAAACAGTGTACCTAATAAAAACACTGTCCACAAAGTAATAATTTTTTCTCTGTAATTAATTGCCATCTTTATTTCACCATAGCTACATTTTATAACCTATATGGCGGAGTAAATCTTGACGTGCTTTTATATCTTCATTTCCTTCCACACCCTTGGGTGAAAATCCATCAATAACACCGAGAATACCCCGACCTTCTTCAGTTTCTGCTAAAATTACTTGCACAGGATTAGCGGTAGCACAATAAATATTACAAACTTCTGGACATTGCTTAATGGCATTGAGAAAGTTAATAGGATAAGCATCTTTTAATACAATTATAAAACTGTGTCCTGCGGCAATAGCTTGAGCATTTTTAATAGCTACTTCTTGCAAAATAGCGTCATTTCCAGTTATTCTAATTAAACAAGCAGTTGATGCTTCACAGAAAGCAATACCAAACTTTACCTGTGAGGATATCCCCACCATTATTTCATATAAATCTTCTACGGTTTTGATAAAGTGGGTTTGTCCTAAAATTAGGTTACAATCTACAGGAATTTCTAAACTAACAGCTTTGAGTTCCATATTGTTTAGACAAAAATAAAATTGTATTCGGTACAGTTTTGTTTTACACTTTTATAAATTAATCCTACAAATATCTTTGGTTTATGAATTGTCAAACATTGAAAGATAAGTTACAAGTATTGCTTAAACAAATTCAAACCCAGGATGATGGTTCTCCTACCACTAATTTAAAGCTGGAAACATCTAAAGTAGCGGAAATAGAAGAGTTGACCGCTGAATTAGAAAGTCTTAATCCCAATCCTCAACCACTCCTCCATGCTACTACTTTATTAAATGGAGCTTGGCAGCTACAATACTCTACAGCTAGAGAAATTCGTTTTTTAGATTCCCTGCCATTAGGCTTGGAAGTGGGTAAAGTCTATCAAGTAATTAATGTTGTAGATAAACTATTTTTTAATCTAGCTCAGGTAAAACATCCTTTGAAAATAATTTCAGGATATGTGAAAGTAACAGCTAGTTTTGAACCTGCTATAGATACATCAAGTTTACCAGACAAGTGTATCAATGTATATTTTGATAAACGTTATTTAGCTATTGATAAAATTGTAGGTGTTAACACTCCTCAACTAAATCCATTTAAAGTTATAGCTGCTAATGCTCCTAAAGGTAGAGTTGCAACTCTTGATATTACTTACCTAGATGAAACATTCAGGATTGGACGTGGAGGAGATGGAAGTTTATTTATTCTCAATAAAGCTGATGATTTACCTAATTTGAATTTTTGATTGATAAAGTTAATAATGCTTATTTTTCTAATCAAATAACATTTTTATCGCAGGTAAGATGAACACTGGAAGTAAGGGAATGTTCAATAAAATACGTGGTAGTTTATTTGTAGGAATAGGCTATATGTTATCACCTCAGTCGTGATGGAATGATGTATTTTTTAATTTGCCCATTGCATTGTTATTTGGTTATCTGGTAAGTTGGGCAAAACCAGATTGGCTTTTACCGTTTACAGTTATTGGCTATTAGCTCTCAAATATGTTGGATATTGTGAGGATGCAAATGGGATCTATGGATATGTTTTTCAGCAAGAACAGCGTAATCTTAAACGAGATTTGCTTTTGGGTTTGGGTGGTTATACTATTTATACAGTTGTGCTGGTCTTGTTAATATATTTCCATATTCTAGAAGTACCTGCTTTTTTAACAGATTTGCGATAATAACTATAGATCCCCGACTTATTAAAAAGTAGGGATCTAGAAAAAGTGAACTATCAAATAGTTATAACAGCCCGTTTTTCTAAAGCAATATCCCTGAATTTCCCTTGTAATTTTCCCCAAGTCATGCCGTCTAAACAGGGTAAAACAATGTGAGCATTTCCTACTCTCTCTGGTGGACCCATACCCACTGCCCACATACCTGCGGCTAAAGCTGCATCAATACCTGCGGCTGCATCTTCAAAAACTACACATTGCTGGGGTGGAAGTCCTAACTGCTGGGCTGCAAATAAAAATAAATCCGGTGCTGGTTTGGGCTTCTGCACACTATAACCATCAGCGATCGCATCCAATTTATCACTAATCCCCAACTTTTCAACTACTACACGAGCATTTTTACTCGCTGAACCAAGAGCTATTTTCAACCCAGCTTGACGCAAATTATCCAATAAAGAAACCGCACCTGGTAACAAATTATCAGGGGTGATGTTTTGAATCAATTCCACATAATAATCGTTTTTGCGTTCCATCATCTCCTGTATCTGTGTATCAGAATATCGCCTATCGCCAATCATTAACATCAGCGAAGCGCGGCGAGAAATTCCCCGCAATGCCTCATTAGCTTGCCGGTTAAAAGGTAGACCTTCCTCATCGGCTAACTTCTGCCACGCTTGATAATGATATTCTGCTGTATCTGTTAACACACCATCTAAATCAAAAATTGCACCCCGAATGTTGGGGAGGTGGGGAGGTGGGGAGGTGGAACGTAAATCAAAATCATGCCATTTTCCACGCCAGTATAATTTAAACTTCAGGCGTGTCCAACCTGGAGGTAAATGGGGATTAGCTGCGGGCTGATGATCTGTAAATTGAATACCTCCGAAACCGAAAACTACAGCTTGCCAAATGCCTCCAGCACTAGCGCCATGAATACCTTCATTGCTATTTCCCCGGATATCTTCCAAATCCACCATAGCCGCTTGCATGAAGCGTTCATAAGCTTCCTGAGTTTTACCTAAATCTGCGGCTAAAATCGCGTGAATAGCTGGTCCAAGGGAAGAACCATAGGTGATATCTGTGCGGGGTGCGTAGTAGTCCCAATTTACCTCTAATATTTTCTTGCTGTAGGGAAACTCCGCAGATTCTCGCATGAGATAAAGTAGCATTAATACATCTGGCTGTTTGAGGACTTGGTGGTTGTTTGCTCCTTCAATACCTAAGATGGCTTGCATTGACTTTTGGCGCGGTTCGTAGTCTGCTAAGTTAATATCATCAAGTTGGAAAAATCCCTCACATTGCTCAAGTAAACCTGTTTCAGGATCGTAAGGAATCCAGATTTTGTTAATGATTTCTTGCCAATGGTTTCTGATTTCGTCAGTAAGTTGCAATTTTTTCTCTAGTTCCGTGGCTTTTTCTGGGAAACTACGACGTAACCAATCACCAACTATACAAGCTTTTTCTAAATGCCACTGCACTATGCGGTTAGTAAATGTATTGTTATGTACTAACTCGTGGTATTCATCTGCACCTATGACACTACGAATCTCATAACGTTGAGTTTGAGGATTGAACTCAACTCGACTTGACCAAAAAATTGCGGTATCTAGAATTATCTCTGCACCATAATCTCTGAGCCATTCGTCGTCCCCAGTGACTCGCCAATAGTACCATGCAGCGTAAGGAATAACTGAGCTAATATGAATTTCGCGATCGCGACACCAAATACGTACATCTTCGCCATAAAAATCACTTGGTAGCGCCCACCGAGGCGTTACTTCATCACCTGTCACCGCACTTTCCCACGCATACATCGCCCCTTGATATCCATAATGTATCGCTTTCCGTCGCGCCCCATCTAAAGTATGATAACGATAAGTCAATAAATTCCGAGCCAGTGCGGGTTGAGTAAACGTAAAGAATGGCAGAATAAAAATTTCCGTATCCCAAAAAATATGGCCGTGATAGCCAAACCCAGACAGGGTTTTTGCCGGAATACTCACCCTGTTATTATCGCGAGGAGCCGCAATTAGCAATTGAAACAGGTTGTAACGAACTGCAAAAGCAGCTTTGCTATCTCCTTCAATGACAATATCACTTTGTTGCCAAACCTCAGCCCACGCTTCTTGGTTCGCATCACGTAGGGTAATATAATCTGGCAGCTGGGCGATTTTTTCCTGTGCGGCTGAGACTGGTTCTACAACATCCTGCGAGGTAAAAACAGTGACAATTTTATCTATGGTGACTGTCTGCCGTGGTTCTGAGAAAAAAGTGGCACTGATGCTAGGATAACCAGGAGCAGTATTCACTTGCATAGCCGCTTCAACTCCTGATATGGTCATTTTTGCAGCCATACCGATATCAATACGGGAGTAGCGGGTGCGACTGTGTAACCAAAACCCTTTGTCACTCTTCCCTTGATCTAGTCCTTCCCAGTGGTTGAAACCTTTATTCTCTGGGTAGCCGTTAATACTACCTTGGATTTCGATTAATCCATGAAAATCTACTGTTGTTAACTGACAGCGTTGTCCTAATACATGATGATCCGCTAAACTTGCGAAGCGTTCAAAGCTGATATCTATGGTTTTTCCCGTGGGACTACGCCAACGTAGAGAACGGCTAAGAACCCCTTGATGCAGGTCAAGCTCTCGGTTGTACTCTAATATTTTACCTTGATCCAAACGAAAGCGTTCCCCATCAATTATCACTACCAATGGTAGCCAGTCTGGACAGTTGGCTAATTCGGTATAGACTACGGGAACGTCATCATAAACACCGTGAATCAATGTAGCTGATAATGCACGGGGATAGCTTTCTTCAAAGGTTCCCCTTGTACCCAAGTAACCGTTACCAATGGTGAAGATTGTTTCTCTAGCGTGTAATTGATTAGGTTGAAACTGGTTTTCAATTAATATCCAGTCTGTGTAGATAAAATCGTGTTTTGTTTCCATTTTTATCATTCAATATTGTCTAGGGAAGATAGGAATTGGACTCATGGAGAAGAGGACACTTGCGTGGCCAGCTTTGCTGACTTGAGCAAAGTATCTGTCGCGCAGAGGCGCAAAGAGAGAGGGAAGAGAAATATCGGTTTGTTATTTATTTCTAAATGGGAGCGTATGGCCTCTGATGTTGTGTTAAAATTCTTTCTGCTCTGGGTTTATAAATGAGATAAAATAATGTTTCCATATATCTATCTCTAGCGTCGTTGTCTTCTGGGGCGATAAAGTTCCAAAAACTAAACATTTTAGCCAGTAATAATAATTTCTCAGTGTGAAGATTCCAGTTATATTTATGGCGAATTCTTTCAATCATCCATTGTGAAGTTTCTTGCCAATATTCTGGGTTAGTATCACATCTATCTAAGAAGCTGAGAATTGTTTTAGCTGTTCCTTCTAAATCTGTGGGATTGAGATGAAATCCACTATCCCAATTTTCCATAATTTCTAATGCTCCACCAAATTTAGTTGCAAAGGTTGGTAAGCCGGAAATCATTGCTTCTAAAATGCTGCGTCCAAAAGCTTCATACAGAGCAAAGTGAACATAAATCCCTTGCTTATCGGCAATTATGCGATAAGCTTCACCGATTTTACTGCTGGGTAAGCGCGTTCCTATCCAACGGATTTTACCTTGCAGTTTATACTCGTTAATAATGTTGTGCAGTTTTTCGATTTCCTTTACTTCTTCATCGTTGGTGGCTTCATCTGGATATAATTTACTAGTTAATAAAATCAGGTTACACTGTGTTTGTAATTCCTGACTTTTACCAAAACATTCAACTAGCCCTGTCAGATTTTTAATCGAGGTAATGGGTGCAACTGCAAAAATTGGTCTTTTGTTAAAATTGTCTAAGCGACCAATAATGTGAGCATTTTGATCATTTTGAAACAATAAGTTTTCAATTTCCTTTCTTTCTTGAGGATCTCGGTTTTCTGTTTGGCTATAGGGAAAAAAGAAAGTTTCACTTACTCCCGGAGGCACCATATTAAATTTGGGATTAAATAAATCAATACCGTCAACTACATGATATAGTTGGGGCATGGTAAAACACTTGTAAGATTCATATTGTCCCATTGTGTCTGGTGTTCCCACAATTTCTTGATAGCTGGAAGCAATGATAAAATCGGCTGCATTCATACTAATCAAGTCGGCAGTAAATTGGGCTGAGAAGTGATATTTGTCTTCTAAATCCTGCCAATATAAGTTACTAAATAAGTTTTTCGGTTTTTCTAGGGAATGAGCAATATTGCATTGGGTAACTTTTAAACTACTGGAGAGCAGAGAGGCAACTAAGTTACCATCGCTGTAGTTACCAATAATCAAATTTGGTTTGCCTTGAAATTGCGCTAAGAGTTCTTTTTCTGCATCTTGAGCAAATTTTTCTAAATAAGGCCAAATTTCAAATTTAGAAATCCAGTTATTGGTAATTTCTGGATCAGAATCCGTAAACGGAACCCGCAAAATCCAAGCATTTTCTGTATTGTGAACTTTTTCTAAACGCAGTCCACAAAATGTCCCTTGGCAGTTGGGAATGAGGCGAGTGAGAATAATTACATGAGGTTTGATACCCAAAAAGTCAAGACCAGCAAGTTTGATTTCCTCTTGGAGTTTGTTTTCTAAGCTGCGTGCTTGTTCCAGAACATAGATAACTTGGCCTAATGTTTCATCCCGTCCCAAAACGTCCTCTTGTGCTACCCAACCGTGTATAGAAACCAGAACGACTCGAAAAACTGCGGGAATACGCGCGATAAAGGCTTCGATAATTGACGGTTGGGGTGTGTCTATAAGTCTTTGTAATAGTTCTAGGGTTTCCCTGATTCGCGCTGCATTATTACCCCAGCCCGCTTCAAAACCGAGTTTTTGCAGGTGAAAACGAAATTGTGGGTAGTCTTGATCAGGGGGAAGTTCGCTTAAAAATTGTATGGCTGGTTTAATTTGTTTAGCAAATTGGGTACCACAACGAATGCGATCACTAATCAATAGCCTCACACCATTGTATCGTATCCCTTGTAATGCTTGAAACAATATTTCTAGCCAATATTGAGGATCTGTGGCAAATTGATTGCATAGATAATCGTTAAGGAAAGTCAGACCTTGACCAATGTTTCTGGGGTCGCTAACTCTCGGAGATGCTTGGTAAAATGGGTGAAGATCGATTTCTAGGATGTGCGGTTGGTAACGATTGACTAAGCGATCTCTCAAATCTAAAAATGCTTTAGGTGTCATCAACTCGAACTTCGTAAAATCTGCGGTTAGCTTCCATACCTCTTGACTAGCAATTCTCGGTCTCACCACAAACCAAGTATTTTCCTTTTCCAGGATGATCTCATGGGTATAGTGTATGAGAGTCCCCAGAGAAGAAGAATGGTAGAAATAAGCAGGCTTTTGAGATTGATGACAATAATCTGCAAAAGCTTGCAAAATTTCATTTCTTAAAAAGTAACTTTTATCTGTAGTATCTAAGGTCAACAGAAACTGACGTATATCAGTTTTTTCCTCACTGTTTAAAATAGCTTGAAATAATTCATACATAGGAAATTGCCCAACTATAACAACTACAACCTCATTTTCCTCACCTCAAAAACTTTAGTTTTAGATGATGGGTTGGGTGAGGTGCATTTCCTTTGCCATTATAAAAAAAATGTCAAAATTATCGCGTCTAGCTTAGGTGTGAACCTATAAAGTAATTCTTTAGATAGACAACAATAAATATGGTTGAGGTTAGTAATTATCAGGAGAATTTAGGAGTCAGGAGTAAAATCATGAGTGTAGCATAGCTTGGTGATAAGATTTTTTCCTCATGTACCTGCAATATGCTGTATCAGAACATAGAGACCTGAATTCTTTGAGAAGGTGGGTATCTAAGTATTAGTTATTCAATACTTGTCGGTTAAGCTCAAAACAATGAAATTATGTAGGTTGGGTTGTGGAACGTGAACGTTCGCGGAGTAATGGAATAAAACCCAAGATTTACAACGGTTTGTTGGGTTTCACTTTGAACCCTACGGGATCTTGCTACAACCCAACCTACTAAAATCCTTAACCGAACAGTATTGAGAGGCAAGAAACTTACAAATAAAAAAATATCCCATAGTTTTGAGTAGTTTTGAGGGTAGGGGAGCAGGGAGAGAAAATGTCGTTGTGATTACAGAAACCTGGATAATTTATTTTTTGGAGTTCCCAAAATAAAAAACCTTTACCCAAGCCAAAGTCACCTTTTCCCTAACTTGTAACCAACGTTATTTGTTCTAAGTTTCTAACTGTCTATTCCAATAGCTGCTATTTGGAATTTTGTAAACTACCCATGTGACAGTATTTAAATAGGCATTTTATAAAGATACAAAATTATCCATAAACTATAATTTCTTTATATAAAAATTGCCAATTTGGCTAAAAGACCTGAAAAAAAATAGTATTCTGCATATCATGTGATTGTTTGTGTTCCCTATTTTTTAATCACATAATTGACTGAGGCATTAACATAAATAACGTTTGTCTAGAATTTGCATAAATTTAATGTAAAGGGAAAGGGACAAGGTGAATATAATGATTAAGGCAACTTATCAGCTTGAAGCTAACTACCAACTAATGGAAGTCAATATCTGCTGAACATGAGTAATTAATACAATTCTATTGTTCGAGAATCGAGGGATGATTGCCAGCGATCGCTCAATGTTTATTTAGGCATTTTTGGCAGTTATAGACATAGGCAACAGACAACATCATCCCGCAAATAGTGTGATGTCAAATCTCCAATTATACAAGTTATATCAGGGTTAGTCATGAATTACCGAGTTTCTTCTTCACCAGCTACTTTTGAGAATGTTATTACTCCTGAAGAATTAAATCAGATTATGGAAGCTATTGCAGATGGTAGATATTCTTGGGCTTGTGTACTGATTTTACGTTTTATTGGCTATAATCCCCTGCATTATATTCCCCAGCGTACTTATAGCCGGTTGATGAAAGAAAACAGCCAAGTTCTCACAGCATCAACATCTACTAGTAAACAGAAATTGCAATCTGTTAATACCAATCATCGGTTAGCTTCATCTCAAGTTTTCAGCACTAACTAGTACCGCACGACGGAACTCAACAGTCAAAAAGCATATATGGTTGGCTTTTTGCCTATTTTAAATCTTTGCTTTATTTACGCCAACCTGTACTAGTACAAGCAGAAGGCACGGGAGGAAAAGGAGGATGTTCCCCCGTTTCCTCCTTTTCCTATTCCCTATTTCCAATTCAGGACTTAGGCACATAGTAATAGACATCTGGAGAAAAGATTGTAGAGACGTTCCATGGAACGTCTTTACAAAGGTTTCAAGTCACGCACATTAGACATCTCCAGAAATTTAATCTGTGTGTTCCAAAACCCCTGTAGAGACGTTCCGCTGGAACGTCTCTACTACATTTTTCGGAGATACCTATTTAATTCTCACCAGATGTCTAATGAAAAAACCAGCTACAGAGAAAATAGAGGAATAAAAGTTTGGGAGAGTTTTTGCGTAAGTCGGACAATTTTGATTATTGAGTTTTAGTTTTGAATTGATTTCCTTCCCTGTTCTCACATCTTGCACCAAGCCCAGGTGATTAGAAAGATACTCCTATACAAACTAAGTCCGTCTGCACGGACTCACGGAAAATGAAGGGTTTGAAACCCACGTAGGTGGGTTTTGTGTGTATAGCCGTGACTTCCAGTCGCCTGGTGCAAGATGTGAGTGTTGCTTCTTAATTTATTTTATCAATATCATAATTAATAAAATAAATTATTTTTATAGTTTGCTCACTTAACTAGAGCAAGTCTAAGTTAATAGCTTGTTGCCATACTTCCTCAAATTTAATTCCTTGTTTAGTAGAAATATATAATAATACTATAGCTGCTGAACGTTTGGAATTATCACAATGGATCAGCAGTGGTTTAGGTAATTCCCCAATAATTTGAAAAACCTGGTTTGCAGCTTGAAGAGTTAGTTTCTCAATTTTCGTAGGCAGATTGACATAACACAAACCTAAAAGTTGTGTTTTTTCCTGTTCATTTCTCCAGAAGCCTTGTTCATCTGGAAAACACAGATTCAGAAGAGACTTATAACCCTCATCAGCTAGTTTTTGCAGCTGCTCAGGTGTAATTTGTCCACTAATTGCTAACTCCTGATTAATCTTCCTGACAATATTAATTGGCAGTACATTGTCAATCATAGGTCTTGGGTGAAATGAAGTTAATATTTTGATGGCAACCCTATCTCCAACTGAGTATGAGAATTTGAAAGCATAATTACGTACATCTTTGAAGTAATAGTCTTAACTGTACTATTGTCAGGGTTCAGAATTGAGAATTTAGAATAAATAAGACTTTTACTAAGTAGAAAGGTTCAACAAAACCGAAATATGTAACGAAAAGTAAAATTGCTAAAACCTCTTCCCTCTGGCTTTTCGCCTTTTCACAACGACAATTTTTAACCCCTACCTACCTACAGCAGATTGCAGATCAATGAGGTAGAGAGTCTAAATTGAAATTTATACACAAAGCCAGTTTTACTCCTGACTCCTGACTCCTGACTCCTGAATTATTACCTGCTGTTAACTTAGAACAACAATTTGAGGAACTTGTGAGGATGTGATCTCAAGCAGAAATATTAACTTGATTGGAGTTTAATGAGATTTATCAAAAAATGAATAGATTTATGGACTAAATCCTCAAGAGGGGGTTTTCCTCACAAGTTCCTCAAATTTTCATCTTAGCTTCAGAATAGGAACCAGGGGACTGGGGACTGAGTAAAATTTTTCGGTTTTACTAATTACCCATAATTTAAGAATTTTCAAAGGTCAATTAATATGAAAACCAGAACTTATGCCACCATAGACGGTAATGAAGCGGTTGCCAAGGTTGTCTATCCACTCAATGAAGTTATTGCTATTTATCCGATTACACCATCTTCACCGATGGCTGAGTGGGCTGATGCTTGGATGAGTGAAAATAAACCCAATATTTGGGGCAGCGTTCCCACAGTGGTGCAGTTACAGAGTGAAGGGGGAGTAGCTGGTGCTGTACATGGTGCTTTGCAAACTGGTTCACTGACTACCACATTTACAGCATCTCAGGGCTTAATGTTGATGCTGCCGAATATGTACAAAATTGCAGGTGAACTTACACCTACAGTATTTCATATTGCGGCGCGATCGCTCGCTGCCCAAGCTTTATCTATTTTCGGTGATCATAGCGATGTCATGGCAGCCAGAAGTACAGGTTTTGCCATGTTGTGTGCTGCTTCTGTGCAAGAAGCCCAAGATTTCGCCGTCATTTCTACACGCGCAACCTTAGAATCTCGCATCCCTTTCTTACACTTTTTTGATGGCTTCCGCACTTCTCACGAAGTCGATAAAGTAGAAACATTAACAACAGAAAACTTACAAAAATTCATCCCCATAGAATTAGTTATAGCCCATCGTTCACGGGCATTAACACCTGATAGACCAGTATTAAGGGGTACAGCACAAAACCCTGATGTTTACTTCCAAGCAAGGGAAACCGTTAACCCATTTTATTTAGCCTGCCCAGATATCACTCAGAAGGTAATGGATGAATTCGCCGAAATCACAGGGCGAGAATATAAACTATTTGATTATCATGGACACCCAGAAGCTGAGAGAATTATTATCCTCATGGGTTCTGGTTGCGAAACAGTCCATGAAACAGTAGATTATCTCAATCAGCAAGGGGAAAAAGTCGGAGTTATCAAAGTTAGATTATATCGACCTTTTGACACCCAAAGATTTATTAACTCTTTACCAAAAACTACCCACAGTATTGCAGTTTTAGATAGAACCAAAGAACCAGGGGCAATTGGTGAACCTTTATATACTGATGTCGTCACAGCTTTGGCAGAAAATCAACTCAATAATATTCAAGTTGTGGGTGGAAGGTATGGTTTATCTTCTAAAGAATTTACACCTGCAATGGTGAAGGCTGTATTTGATAATTTGACTGTTGAAACACCCAAGAATCATTTTACAGTCGGTATTAATGATGATGTCACCCACACTAGCCTAGAATATGATCCAGAATTCAACATTGAACCAGATAGCATAGTTAGAGCAATTTTCTATGGTTTAGGTGCTGATGGTACAGTCGGGGCAAATAAAAACTCTATCAAAATTATTGGTGAAGAAACTGATAATTACGCACAAGGTTACTTTGTTTACGATTCTAAAAAATCTGGTTCCGTTACTGTTTCTCATTTACGGTTTGGATCTCAACAAATTCATTCTACCTATTTAATCACCAAAGCTAACTTTGTCGCTTGTCATCAATGGGAGTTTGTCGAAAAATTCCCGATGTTGAAAGATATTGTTCCTGGTGGCACATTCTTACTTAATTCACCTTATAACCAAGATGAAGTTTGGGATAAATTACCTGCTGCTATGCAGGAAGAGATAATTAACAAAAATCTCAAACTCTATGTCATTAACGCCTATAAAGTTGCCCGTGAAGCAGGAATGGGCGGACATATTAACACAGTGATGCAGGTTTGTTTCTTTGCCGTTTCTGGTGTTTTACCAAGAGAAGAAGCGATAGAACAAATTAAAAAATCTATTCGCAAAACCTACGGTAAAAAAGGTGAAGAAATCGTTCAGATGAATATTCAAGCAGTTGATAAAACCTTGGAGAACCTGTATGAAATCAACACTAAACAAAAAACTGCCCAGTCCCCAGTCCCCAGTCCCCAATCCCCAATCCCCGATTATGCACCTGCATTTATTCGTAATGTTTTAGGTAAAATGATTGCCCGTGAAGGTGATGATTTACCTGTGAGTGCATTACCAATAGATGGTACATATCCCACCGGAACATCGAAATGGGAAAAACGCAATATTGCCCAAGAGATTCCTGTTTGGGACCCCAATGTTTGTATTCAATGTGGAAAATGCGTCATGGTATGTCCACATAGTGTCATTCGGGGTAAAGTATATGAACCCGAACAGTTAGAAAACGCACCGGAAACTTTCAAAAGTGCAAATGCAAAAGAACTTGATTGGCATGATTTGAAGTTTACAATTCAAGTAGCTGCGGAAGATTGTACTGGTTGTGCTTTGTGCGTTGATGTTTGTCCAGCCAAAAATAAAGCCGAACCACGCAAAAAAGCCATTAATATGGAAGCACAAAGACCCTTAAGAGAAGCAGAACGGAAAAACTGGGATTTCTTCTTAAGTTTACCGAATCCAGATCGACGCAATTTGAAGTTGAATCATATTAATCAACAACAAATGCAAGAACCGTTGTTTGAGTTCTCTGGTGCTTGTGGAGGATGTGGAGAAACACCATATATTAAACTGGTAACACAACTATTTGGCGATCGCATGATAGTCGCTAACGCCACTGGTTGTTCATCTATCTATGGTGGTAACTTACCTACCACACCTTGGACAACAAACGCCGAAGGTAGAGGTCCAGCATGGTCAAATAGTCTATTTGAAGATAACGCCGAATTTGGTTTAGGTTTCCGCGTTTCTATTGATAAACAAGCGCAAATGGCAGCTTATTTACTTCAACAACTCGCACCCCAAATAGGTGAAACCCTAGTAACAGATATCCTCAACGCTGAACAAAAAGACGAAGCTGATATTTATGAACAAAGAGAACGGGTATCTATTCTCAAAGCAAAATTGAATGAAATTATTAACGCAGATGAACACAGATTAACGCAGATCAAAGAAGATGATATCGGCGTTTATCAGCGTTTATCGGCGTTCAAAAATCTCAAATCTCTTGCTGATTATTTAGTCAAAAAGAGTGTTTGGATTATAGGTGGTGACGGTTGGGCGTATGATATTGGTTACGGTGGATTAGATCATGTAATTGCTAGTGGTCGCAATATCAATATTTTGGTATTAGACACAGAAGTTTATTCTAACACCGGTGGTCAAATGTCCAAATCTACCCCCAAAGGTGCAGTAGCAAAATTTGCCGCAGGTGGTAAACCAGCAGCTAAGAAAGACTTAGGTTTAATAGCCATGACTTACGGTAACGTTTATGTTGCTAGTGTGGCTATGGGTGCAAGAGATGAACACACATTAAAAGCATTTCTTGAAGCCGAAGCTTACGATGGACCATCAATAATAATTGCCTACAGTCATTGTGTTGCTCATGGTATTAATATGGCTACAGGAATGCAAAATCAAAAAGCTGCTGTAGACTCTGGACGCTGGTTATTGTACCGTTATAACCCCGACCGTGTGAAACAAGGACAAAACCCCTTACAACTTGATTCACGCACTCCTAGAATCCCAGTTGAAAATTCCATGTATATGGAAAACCGCTTCAAGATGTTGACCAAAATTAACCCAGAAACGGCTAAAAAATTACTGCAAGAAGCCCAGACTGATGTTAATACCCGTTGGCAAATGTATCAATATTTAGCCGCTAGGAAATTACAAGAAATTCAAGAAAACAAACAACAATAAGCAGTTAAATAAACGTAAAAGCATAAGATCCCCGACTTTTTGTATCAATTAATAATTTATTTCACCAGATCAAAAAAGAAGTCGGGGATCTGGCAAATCACCAATCACCAGTAAAAGAATAAGATCCCCGACTTCTTGTATCAATTAATAATTTATTTTGCCAGATCAAAAAAGAAGTCGGGGATCTGGCAAATCACCAATCACCAGTAAAAAAATAAGATTCCCGACTTCTTGTATCAATTAATAATTTATTTTGCCAGATCAAAAAAGAAGTCGGGGATCTGGCAAATCACCAATCACCAATCACCAATCCCCAATCCCCAAATTTATGAATATAACAACAACATATCTCGGTTTAGAATTAAAATCTCCCCTTGTACCTTCAGCTTCTCCCCTCTCTCTCGAAGTTGATAACATCAAATTAATGGAAGATGCTGGTGCTGGTGCAGTAGTTATGCACTCGTTATTTGAAGAACAATTAACTTTAGAAAAATACGAACTGCATCATCATTTAACTTATGGTACAGAAAGTTTCCCAGAAGCTTTAACATATTTTCCTGAACCTACAAATTTCCGCGTTGGACCTGAAGAATATTTAGACCATATTCGCAAAGCAACAGAACAAGTAGATATTCCCATTATTGCTAGTTTAAATGGTTCTTCCTTGGGTGGTTGGACAGAATATGGTAAACTCATGCAAGAAGCAGGAGCATCTGCACTAGAATTAAATATTTATTATGTTCCCACTGACCCAGATTTAACAAGCGCACAAATCGAACAGAATTATATTGATATTCTCTCATCTGTGAAAAGTGTAGTCACAATTCCTGTAGCTGTCAAACTCAGTCCCTATTTTACCAATATTGCAAATATGGCCAAGCGTTTAGATCAAGCTGGGGCTGATGGGTTGGTATTATTTAACAGGTTCTATCAACCAGATATTAATTTAGAAACCTTGGATGTTGAACCTCATGTACTACTCAGTACACCCCAAGCCATGCGTTTACCTCTGCGGTGGATAGCTATTCTCTATGGTCATATTCAGGGTAGTCTTGGTGCAACTAGCGGTATTCATAATACCCATGATGTGATAAAAATGCTGATGGTAGGAGCAGATGCAACTATGCTTTGTTCTGTGCTTTTACGACATGGAATTGATCATATTCGCTGTTTGGAAAAAGACCTAAGGGAATGGATGGAAACACACGAATATGAATCTGTTAAGCAAATGCAAGGTAGCATGAGTCAACTTAACTGTCCTAATCCTAGTGCCTTTGAACGCGCTCAGTATATGAAGGCTTTGCAAAGTTATAAACCAGAATGGGGACGACACACACAGATGTCAACACACATGAGGTAATGGGGACTGGGGACTGGGGACTGGGGACTAGATATAAAGTTATTCTCCCCTACTCCTCTGCTCCCCTGCTCCTCTGCTCCCCTGCTCCCCTGCTCCCCTGCTCCCGGTTCCCGGTTCCCTGTTCCCTATTATGAAAAAACGCATTGGTATTCTTACAAGTGGTGGTGACTGTCCTGGCCTCAATTGTGTAATTCGAGCAGTTGTTAGTCATGCGACACTTACTTTTAATTGGGAAATTGTTGGTATTCCCTATGCTACCCAAGGTTTATTAGAACGGCAAACTATCCCCCTAAATTTGCATGGTTGGGACTTACGCGGTATTGACCCTTTAATTAATATGGGGGGAACGATTTTAGGCAGTATTAATAAAGGAGATACTTTAGCTTCTGCAAAGGAAATTTTAGCCAGTTATGAAGCATTAGGTTTAGATGCTTTAATAGCGGTAGGTGGGGATGGTAGTTTAAAGATTATCCATGAGTTGTCCAACTTGGGTAATTGGAATTTAGTAGCTATTCCCAAAACAATTGATAATGATGTAGCCTTAACAGAAAGATCAATAGGTTTTGATACGGCAGTAAATACAGTTGTTGATGCTATTAATCGTCTCACGTTTACGGCTGCAAGTCATGACCGAGTGATGATTGTGGAAGTAATGGGACGCACTGCTGGTCATTTGGCTTTACACTCAGGTATTGCTGGTGGTGCAGATGTAATTTTAATTCCTGAAGTTCCTTATACTATTAAAGGTTTATGTAATCATCTTAGCCAATTGCGCGATCAATGGCGGCGAAAATTTGCCATCGTTGTCGTTGCTGAAGGTGCTACCCCTTGTTTAGAAGATTTGGATAATGTTGCTAGTTGCAGTTCTGCTAAATGTGGACGGGGTCAATATATTGCGGATCAAATTGCTAGTTGCAGTAGCAATTTAATAGATACGAGAGTTTCTGTTTTGGGACATATTCAACGTGGTGGTATTCCCTCAGCTTTAGACCGTCTCACAGCTACAGTATTTGGTAAAACAGCAGTTGATTTAATTGCCCAAGAAAAATATGATCAAATGTTAGCTTGGCAAAATGGACAAGCTGTAGCCGTTCCTATTCAAGATGCTTTAGATAAAAGTCCCTCACTTGTCGAGCCTAACTCTGATTTAGTACAAATTGCTCACTCTTTAGGCATATATGTGGGAGAGAATTAGGGGTGATGGGGTGATGGGGAGAATAACCTTCTACCTGTTCCCTGTTCCCTGTTCCCTGTTCCCTATTCCCTATTCCGAATCACTTGACTTAAATTTCTTAGTAAATCATTTGCAGTGTAGGGTTTTAATAAAACGGCTTGCGCTTTTGTCTCGGCTGATTCTGGTAATACCTCTATTGTACCCAGTCCACTACAAGCAATCACTTGTACATCTGGGTTCATTTTTTGCATAGTGCGAATGGCTGTAGCACCATCCATTTCCGGCATCATCATATCCATTAAAACCACACTGATTTGCTGTTTGTGTTGAGCATAAAGAGCGATCGCTTCAATGCCATTACTAGCAGTCAGAGTTTGATAATTGTTATTTTCCAGGATGATTTTAGTCACATCACAAATTTGAGGTTCATCATCTACTATCAAAATCAACTCTCCTTGTCCTGATTCTATTTCCAATTGCTCTAAACTAGGAAGTTGAGGAGATTCTACTGAGGGCAAGAATATCTTAAATGTACTTCCTTTATTCACTTGGCTAGAGACTGTGACAAAACCGTTATGACTTTTAATAATTCCTAACACAGTTGATAAACCTAATCCTGTTCCAGTTCCAATTTCTTTGGTGGTAAAAAATGGATCAAAAATTCTATCTAATATTTCTGGTGACATCCCCATTCCTGTATCCTTGACAGTAATAACTATGTAATGTCCCACTTTAGATTCAAAATTCAACCGGCTATATGCTTCATCAATAAACATATTTTCCGCAGAAATAGTCAGGAGACCACCTGCTGGCATAGCATCACGGGCATTAATTACTAGGTTCATCAATACCTGATGTAGTTGTGTTGTGTCTCCCGAAACCGTCCAGAGGTCTTCGGATATCTGGGTGTTGAATTCGATAGATTTGCTAAATGTATGTTTAGCAATTTGAATAATTTCCGCAATCAGATGTTTAATTTGTACAATTGTCCGCTCTCCTTTTAATCCCCGTGCAAAGGATAAAACTTGCTTAACTAAAGCCGCACCGCGTACAGCATTATTTTCAATAATTGTCAATAGATGGGGATGGCGTGCTGGATCTTTGGCAAATCTGCCTTTGAGTAATTGCGCTGCGACTGAAATAGGTGTCAATATATTATTCAAGTCGTGGGCAATACCACCAGCTAAAGTACCAATGCTTTCTAATCGCTGGGTGCGTAAAAACTGTTCTTCCAGTTGTTTCTTTTCTGTAATGTCAGTATCTACAATCAGGATGGATTTTGGTTGTCCATCGGCATCAAACATGAGTGTCCAACGACTTTCAACGATAATCTCCTGGCCAGATTTGGTTTGTTTACGTAACTCACCTTGCCAAGTTCCCAACTTAACTACAGTTTTGAGCGCAGTTGCTTCGTGTTGTATTGAAGTGTTAGGGCAGAAAATATCCTGAAGGTTTCTACCCACAGCTTCATGCTTAGTCCAACCGTACATTCGCTCCGCACCTTGATTCCAGAATAAGATTTCTGTCTGGAAATCTCGCACAAAAATGGCATCGGTAGCGATATCTAATAAAGCAGCTTGCTCGTAGATTTTCTGTTCTTTTTCCTTGCGATCAGAGATATCTCTAGTTGTACCAATTATCCGTATGGGCTGACCTTGTTCGTCATAATAGACTTTTCCTCTAGTGCCTAACCAGTGTAGGCTGTCGTCAGGCCAAACAGCCCGATATTCAATGCCAAATTCGATTTTTTCTTCAATGGCACGATTGAGAGCTTGAGTGAAAGGTTCAGTATCTTCAGGATGAACTAAATTTAAGAATCCTTGTAAGGATGATGGACACAAACTACCCTTTGGCAATCCGTAAAGTGGGCCTATATGATCAGACCATATACAGTTATTGGTCGTCAGGTTCCAATCCCATATACCCATGTTGGCAGCTTCTAGAGCTAAAGTCAGTCGCGCTTCACTTTCCCTACGGAAAACTTCGGCTAGTTTCCGCTCAGTGATATCTTCTGTAATACTGCCATAGTAATCTAGCTCTCCTTGTTCATTCTTAATGGGAAAGCATCTACTCCAAATCCAGCGGATTGCCCCATTGGGTTGGACAACACGATACTCTAAACTAGCCCCTTCACCCTTTTGATGACGCTCTTCTATTTTTCCCAAAATGTAATCACGATCTTCTGGATGAATACCTTCCATCCAGGATTGCGGATTTTCCCTCAGACTTTGGCAAGAGCGACCCCATATTTTCTCATAAGCCGGGTTAATATATAGAGTTTCCTTACCATCTTTAGAGGCCATCCAGATTACGGTATCAGTGTTTTCGGTAAAGTGTCGGAATTTCTCCTCACTCTTCTTTAGTGCTGCTTCTGCTAGTTGGCGTTCGGTGATATCTTCGGCAATGCCACCAAAGTATTGAATCTGTCCTTGTTCATTCAGGATGGGAAAGCATCTAGCGAAGATCCAGCGGATCGCTCCATCACTTTGTACAAGACGATACTCTAGAGTAGAAAGCTCTCCATTTTGAAGATTCCGCCGTGTTTCTGCCAAAATGCGATCGCGATCTTCTGGATGAATAGATTCTGTCCACGATTGCGGATTTTCCCACAGACTTTGGCAGGAGCGACCCCATATTTTCTCATAAGCAGGATTTACATATACAGTTTCGCCATTCTTGTATGATTTAATCCAGATTATCTGTGCTTGAATGTTTTCCCCAAATTGACGAAATATCTCCTCACTTTTCCGCAGTGCTGCTTCTGTCTGCTTGCGTTCTGTGATATCTTCACCAATGCCACCAAAGTATTGAATCTGCCCTTGTTCATTTTTGATGGGAAAGCGTCTGGACAATAACCAGCGTATCGATCCATCAGGACGTATAATACGATGCTCTACACTGGCATTGCCACCCTTTTGAGCCTGCTCCTCCAACTCTAGCATCATGTGGTCAAGGTCTTCTGGATGAATTGCTTCTATCCAAGATTGAGGATTTTCCCGCAGACTTTGGCAGGAACGACCCCAAATTTTCTCATAAGCCTGGTTAATATAAAAGATGTTGCTGCAATCTTGGGAACAAATCCATATATACGCTTCAATGTTTTCAGCAAATTGGCGAAATATATCTTCACTCTTCCGCAGTGCTGCTTCTGTTTGATGGCGCTCTTTGATTTCTTGCTGCAAAGTTTGATTAACAACTACTAATTCTTTTGTGCGTTTTACTACTCGTTCCTCTAACTCTTGAGTGGCTCTGCTTAGAGATTCTTTAGCTTGCTTGCGTTCACTAATATTGCTCAATAACCAACTCCAGCCACTCTGTTGACCTTGGGGATCGTACATAGCAGCTACCCTCACACCAGCAGGGAAGGGCGTTCCTTGTCGTGGTTGGATGCAAACTTCCCATTCTGGTAACTGTTGAAAATCTGCCAGATCAGATATCAAAGTATGACGCGCTTCGTCAGCAATAAACACCGTGATTGGCTTACCTACTAGGTACTTTTGGTGTACAGATAGTAAGGTCGATGCGGCATGATTGGCTTCTTGAATAATGCCCAATTTATCCGTTACTAAATAACCATAAGGGGTAAATTCAAACAAATTTTGGTAACGTCGGCGTTCTAATTCTGCAATCTCATAAACAATAACCAGCCGTTCGTTTTGTTGGCGTATTTCTTCTTCAACTATTTTCAGTTCTTCTATAGTTTGGTGAAGTTCTTCGTTAATTTTAATTTCTTTGGCAACTTGTTCTACCACCAATTTATGTAAGAAATAATCATTTTCACAGTATACTTCCTTTGTTTGCTGATTTGCGTACTGGCATTTAGCAGGTGTAGTTGTTGGCTTTTGTGACTCTTGGAGATATTGCTGTATGCTGTCGAGAATACCAACTATTTTTACTACATTCAACCCTTGCAACAGGCTAGATTCAGTTACTATTCCTACCAATTTTTCCCCATCATCCACAATTGGTAGATGATCGATTCGATGGTGCTGCAAGATTGATAAGACTGTGGAAATATCCTGAAAAGCCGATTCTTCCAATGTGATGAGTTGTTGCGTCATCACTTCTGCAATTCTTGTCTTAGATAAATTCATACCCAAAACAGTTAGTTTCAATACATCCCTAAGCGTTAATATTCCTAATAACTGCCTTTCTTCTACTACCAAAACATAGCTACTTGCTTTTTGTTTCCCTTTGCTCCCTGGTAATGATTCTGAGGCATTGACGATTTCTAAGTCATTATTTTGTTCTTGATTCATCAAGATAAGAGCATCCAATACCTGACTATCAGGGCTAATCGTCAAGGGATAACGATCAATAACTTGATGTAAATTTGGCAAAGCAATCAGCTGATCGTTTAATTGCATAGGTAATAGTCGGTTTAAATTATCCTATTGATATCGGGGTAGTGTCAGAAAAAGTTTGTTTATAAAAAGGTTCTCAGACAGGAAGTTTGGGAATTTTAGAAGTAGGGTTCCTTTTTTTTTACTCAAAATAGTAACTTAATTCAACAGATTTAACAGGTAATAGAGTATAAAATAATCATTTGTATGGGAATATAACAGGGAAATTTTTTAGCTTCCAAATTCATTTTATGGTCTAAGGAGGCATATAAATAATATATTTTATGCTAAAGACTAGACCTTTTCCAGAATTCATTTTATGTTATAATCAGGGGCTGGCTTAGATTTACATAAAAGTTAGAATACACACCTATCTTTGAATTTGCGATGCCTTCGGCGAGCGTAGCTGTAGCTATCGCAAAGACACCCAAAAATACATACAACCTAAAACCCCTCATTATACCACATAAACAATTTTGCAAGAGGTCTATTCTGTCGCACAGATTCCCCTGTCAACAATTCCACCACATCCATACCATTACCAATCACACCGGGTACACTGGGATATCCAGCACTCGCACCCACAAAAAACAAATTAGGTAACTCTGTGGCATATCCCAAACGATTTAAACCCACCTGTTGGGGGATCAACTTGGCACCATAAATATTACCTTGGGGTTGTCCTAGATAAAATTCGCTAGTGGTGGGTGTACCATAAACTTTCATGCGGGTGTATTTGTCCACGTCGGGAATCAAATCTTTCACACTGGTCATTATCTGCTGATAAACTTGCCGTTTTTTGGCTTTATAGGCTTTAGGGTCGGTTTTATGCAAAGATGCAAAAGGTTCATAGGCACAAACGGTAGCAATTTCTAAAACATGATGTCCTGCTGGTGCTATTCCTGGTGCATTAGTTTTCATGGTTGGACAAGACAGAAAAATCCAGGGACGACTGAGATTATCTTGCAGTTGTTGTTGATATTCTTGGTTGAGGTTGCCTGTGGGATAATACCAGAGATTCCAGTTACCAATCCCATACTTTTGGGGATCGAAGTTGCTATCTAAACCCAGGTAAATATTAAATGCACTGGCTGAATATTCATAGTTGGTAAGGCGTTGAATTTCTCTGGGACTCAAAGCTTGATTATCGTGCATCAATTCTACTGTTAATTTGGGATCGATATCACTGATATAAGCTTGAGTGGCGCGATATGTTTTACTATTAGCTGTAACACTGTGGACACTGTTGTTACTAACTTGAATATGGTCAACTGGGGTAGAATATTCAACTACACCACCATTCGCAGTAATTGCTTCAACAATAGTGTTAACAAACTGTTTAAAATGATGTTTGGGATAGTAAGCACCTTCTGAATAATCCCAAACTAAGGAAGTATGAGTAATCAGGGCGATGTCGTTGGGTGGTAGGGCATAATCTCCACTTTGTCCTGCTAGTATGGCTTGCAGTTTGGGTGATAAACCGACATGGTTATATAAATCTTGTAATGTCCAAGTGCGTCTGGAAAATAAATGCCAATATTTGGGCAATTTCAACCAATCAGTCCATTTTTGATCAAACCAATGTACTTCCCTGACTATTTGCCGAATTTGTTGATGTAGTTGTTTAATTTCATCGCAGTAAAGGTTAATTGCGGTGGTTTCTTCAGGAAAGGTAGAAATTAAACGCGATCGCAAATTTTCCCACCCTAACGGGATTTTAAAATCTGCTTCTGGTGTGATGACTCTATCAATACAGTCAGGTTCAAGACTGTTAAAAGATACATTTCGCTGAATATAATTGAGAAATTGACCGATGGTTTTATCTTGACCACATTGGGAAATATAATGCACATCGGCACAAAAGCTATATGCACCATAATCAAAGGTGTGACAACATCCACCAGGTAAATAATGTTTCTCTAAAACTGCAACTTTATATCCTTGTCGGCTTAAACAAGCTGCCGCTGAAAGTCCACCTAGTCCCGCTCCCATAATTACGTAATCGAAGATTTCCATGTTATCCTCCTGGGTAATCTTGATTTCTAGTGATTTCAGTGGTGGGAAAAATCAAGTCAAAAGTCAAAATTGCAAATAACTGACCGGTGACAGTCAGGAGATATCTTTCTTCTGCCTCCCCTGCCTTCTGGTGTATGTTTTAGCTACTGAATTTAAGCTGGATTTATTCAAGCTATCAAAAGTTATCAGCTTTGTTTATTATTGTTTACGTTCCTTAATAAACGGGTGATTAACTTGATATGAAATAGGGGAGAAAAGAAATAATTTTTAATAGTTGAAAATCATAAAAATACACCCCGTTGCCGAAATATCTGTTAATATGTAAATGGGATTGCAGAGAACCTCTAAAGATAGATGAAAGTGGTAACACTCGCCAAGGCAGGTGATCAGAGTAAAGCCAAACTAGGATATGAGGAAGAGGTGACTTTGGGAGGTTCGGGTAAAAACTGCAAAACCTGTAAACCAAAATAGCTGAGGAGGAGTGCTTGGCAGAAATAACCGCAGAAAACTGAAGGGTCTGGTTGATAACAACTAGACCCTTTAGCTATGGTATTAATTACCCGGTAAAGCACGCAATTAAGGTCTAAAATTCCCACAGATTCGACCTAAATTAAGGAAATTACAATGGTTAGACAGACATAAAAAGAAATATTCTTTTGCCTATTAGATATCTGGTGAAAATTAAATATGCTTAACCTGAAACCCTTTGTAGGGACAATTCATGAATTGTCCCTACAGCTTTTTCACCAGATATCTATTAGACCTCTCCGGAAATATGGTAGAGACGCAATACTGTTCGGTTAAGCGAAAAAACAAAAATTGCGTAGGTTGGGTTGAGGAACGTTCACGCAGTGTGCCGAAGGCATAACCCAACATTTACAAGGGCTTGTTGGGTTTCACTTTGTACCCTACGGGAAGCAAGCTACAACCCAACCTACAAAAACTTTTTCACCAGATATCTATTAGACCTCTCCGAAAATATGGTAGAGACGTTCCGGCGGAACGTCTCTACAAGGGTTTCAAACCACGCAAATTTAATTACCGGAGATATCTATTGCCTATTGCCTATTTCCTTCTGCTGCTGCAATTTCTAACAGTGTCTTGATTACAGAGTCAGGGTTAAGACTAATAGAATCAATACCCAATTCTACCAGGAAGCGGGCAAATTCTGGATAATCGCTAGGTGCTTGACCACAGATACCGATTTTGCGACCATATTCTTTGGCAGATGCGATCGCTTTTCCTATTGTCCGTTTCACAGCTTCATTGCGTTCATCAAACAGATGTGCCACTAACTCAGAATCTCGGTCTAGTCCTAAAGTTAATTGTGTCAAGTCATTAGAACCAATAGAGAAGCCGTCAAAGACTTGGCTAAATTCGTCTGCGAGTACCACATTACTCGGTAATTCACACATTACATAGACTTCCAAGCCATTCTCACCTTTTACCAAGCCATTTTTCGCCATTTCTTCCAGTACCCGTTTTCCTTCTTTGGGAGTGCGACAGAAGGGAACCATAAGAACCATATTGGTTAAACCCATTTCATCCCGTACTCGTTTCATGGCTTGACATTCTAGGGCGAAACCTTCACGGTAACGGGGATCATAGTAGCGAGAAGCACCACGCCAACCTATCATGGGGTTTTCTTCTTTGGGTTCAAATTGTCTACCACCCAAGAGGTTTGCATATTCGTTACTCTTGAAATCAGACAAACGAACAATTACAGGTTTGGGATAGAATGCTGCCGCAATTGTACCAATACCTTGTGCCAATTGAGCTACGAAAAATTCAGCTTTATTTTCGTATTGGGCAGTTAATTCAGCAATCTTATATTTTGCTAGTTCGTCTTCCAATTCATCAAAGTGCAACAATGCTAAAGGATGTGCCTTGATGTGGTTAGCAATAATAAATTCCATCCTTGCTAAACCAACACCATCGTTAGGAATTGCTGTTAAACCTAATGCCTCTTCTGGGTTGCCCACATTCATCATAATTTTTGTGCGGGTACGAGGCAGATCATCTAAAGGTAATTCTTGCACTTCAAAGTTTAACAAACCTGCATAAACTCTGCCTGTTTCACCTTCAGCGCAACTCACAGTAATTTCTTGTCCGGTTTTTAATACTGTCGTCGCATTACCACAACCAACAATGGCAGGAATTCCCATTTCTCTAGCGATAATTGCGGCGTGACAAGTGCGCCCACCAGAGTTAGTCACAATGGCGCTGGCACGTTTCATAATTGGTTCCCAGTCCGGGTCTGTGCGGTTGGTAACTAACACTTCTCCAGCTTGGAATTGGTTGATTTGATGGACATCAAGAATAACTCTCGCTTTACCTTGTCCAATCATTTCACCAACGCTACGGCCTGTTAAAAGAACGTCACCTTTTTCTTTTAATTGATAACTTCTGAGGACAGTTTTCGATTTTTGAGATTGTACAGTTTCTGGTCTAGCTTGGACTATAAATAATTCTCCAGTCATACCATCTTTTGCCCATTCAATATCCATTGGTGTGTCCATACCACGGACTTGGGAATAATGGTCTTCAATAATGCAAGCCCAGTTTGCAAGTTGGAGAATTTCGTCATTATTAAGGGCAAATTGACTGCGTTCTGATTCGGGGACAGAAATATTTTTGGTTAATTTTGTGCCGCCCACATCATAAACCATTTTAATTTCTTTGGTTCCCAAGCGTTTTTGGAGAATGGGTTTATATCCTTGTTTCAAGGTGGGTTTGAAAACTAAATATTCATCTGGGTTAACTGCACCTTGAACGACGTTTTCACCTAAACCATAAGCAGCTGTAATGAGTGCGGCATCTTTGAAACCGGTTTCGGTGTCAATAGAAAACATGACACCAGAACTAGCCAAGTCAGAGCGTACCATTTTTTGTACGCCTACTGACAGTGCTACCTCGAAATGATCGAAGCCTTTGAGTTGACGGTAGGAAATGGCACGGTCAGTAAAAATGGAAGCAAAGCATTTATGACAAGATTCTAGTACGCCTTTTAGTCCATGAACGTTGAGGTAAGTTTCTTGCTGTCCGGCAAAACTTGCATCGGGTAAGTCTTCTGCGGTAGCACTAGAACGCACTGCTACATCAGTATCTTCACCGTATTCTTGGCAGAGGGTTTGATAGGATCTGGCGATCGCTTCTTGCAATTCTAGCGGAAATGGCGTTTCCAACATTAGCGATCGCGCTTGCTTACCACACTGCCGCAAATTGTCTACATCTTCTACATCTAATGTAGCAAAAATCTTTCTCAGTCTGGTTTCTAAGCCTGCGTTGGTGATGAAGTATCTATAAGCATAAGCTGTGGTAGCAAACCCGGTAGGAACCTTTACCCCTTTTGGTCTGAGTTGCTGAATCATCTCTCCCAAAGAGGCATTTTTTCCACCTACAAAGGAAATATCTGCAATGCCAACGGTATTAAAAGGTAGGACTAATGCCTGTTCTTTGGAGGCTGGGCTATCAGTTTCTTGATTGCGTAGTATTTCCAGCATATTTTACAGTCCTTTAAAACCTACAAATATTTTGATTAAAAAGCTTTTAGTAAACCGCTCTGCTTTTGGTTTCCATAATTATTTTTATACAAAGAAAATTTGAGGAACTTGTGAGGATAAAATGTGACGTACTGTAAAGCAATGTAAAGCAAATATTGGTACTTTGTTGCGGAATATTACGGTATATTTTGATATTTCAAGAATCCTCACAACTTTCTCACATTTATAAACTACATTATATACATATAAACGTTGTTTTTAATCCTGCTTGGCCAACTAAGTGCCTGGTAGAGACGGGTGAAATTTTGATTAAAAAGGATTTGAGAAACATGAATTACTGTCCTTGCTGTTCTGATTTACTTTTAAAACATATTCGTAATTCGCAAAATTACTGGTTTTGTCGTTCCTGCTGGCAAGAAATGCCAGTCATCAAAATAAATCTTTCAGTTTCTTTGGCAGAAGCTATTTTAGTTAAAATCCCTCGACAAACTCCAAGACTTGTCGCTTAAGAGGGAAGGAGAAAGAAAAAACCTGGATTGTCAAACTTCGCCAAATATCTGTCTAAGGATGCTAAAAATATGTCTCTGTAACTAAGTCAATATAATTAAACATAAAATGCTCAAGAGATAGATCTCCTACTTATTAGACATCTCCGGTAATTAAATGTGCGTAAATGTGCGTGGTTTGAAACCCTTGTAGAGACGTTCCGGCGGAACGTCTCTACCATATTTCCGGAGAGGTCTATTAGAGAATTCCGGGATCTGAGTATATAGTTTTTTAAGTTGAAGCTACAATAAACTGTAACTGTTCACTCTCTGTTTTTCGTTCAAATTACCTTATATAGGCGTTCCCATGCTCGTGAGGTACAAAATTCTTTAGTTTTAGGGAACTCTTAACTCTTAACAAAGAATAAATTGGTGTGTACTTCATTAGACTGGGAAACGCTATAATCTCATCAGATTTATTAGCCAGCATCTATCTTTGCTGGCTTTTCAGTGTTGAAACAGTAAAACCTATTTATTTTCTACCTCTCTCTCATGGTTGAACAAAATACAAGAAGAAACCCTCATCAAAAGGTTTTTCCAAAATGCCCTACTGGAATCGAAGGATTAGATAAAGTTACAGACGGAGGTTTACCCCAAGGTCGTCCCACATTAATTTGCGGTTCTGCTGGCTGTGGCAAAACCCTCATGGGTGTTGAGTTTTTGGTGCGAGGAGCAACAGAGTATGATGAACCAGGTGTGTTGATATCTTTTGAAGAAAGTCCGGAAGATTTGGCACAAAATGTTGCATCTTTAGGATGGGATCTAGAACAGCTAATTCATGGACAAAAATTAGCAATTGACTATATTCACATCGATCCCTATGAAATTCAAGAAGTAGGTAATTATGATTTAGAAGGCTTATTTATTCGCATTGGTAGTTTATTAGATCAAATCCAAGCTAAAAGAATTGTTTTGGATACAATCGAAGTTTTATTTATCAGCTTTAACAATGCCTCAATTGTGCGGGCAGAATTACGGCGCTTGTTTCGTTGGCTCAAACAAAAAGGCGTAACAGCGATTATTACTGGAGAACGAGGTGAAAATACTCTAACTCGGCAAGGTTTAGAAGAATACGTTTCCGATTGTGTAATTAGACTAGATCAACGAGTACAAGATGAACTTTCCACAAGACGACTACAAATTATTAAATACAGGGGTTCTCAGCATGGCACAAACGAGTATCCTTTCTTAATTACAGAAGATGGAATATCAGTTTTGCCAATTACCTCGGTTGCTTTAGAGCATCAAGTGTCAACTGAGCGCATTTCCTCTGGTGTGCCTCGATTAGATACAATGCTTGGGAATGAAGGTTTCTTTCGGGGGAGTAGCATTCTAATTACAGGTACAGCTGGAACCGGGAAAAGTAGTTTTTCTGCCCATTTTGCTGCTGCCACTTGTGAGCGCAAAGAAAGATGCTTGTATCTGGCTACAGAAGAGGCTCCCCAACAAATTCTGCGGAATATGAGTTCACTTGGTTTGGACTTGCAACCCTACGTTGAGCAGGGATTACTTTATTTTCAGGCAGTTCGTCCTACCGCTTACGGTTTAGAAATGCACCTGATGATGTTACACCAATACTTGCAGAAATTCAAAATCAGTACGGTGATCATTGACCCGATGAGCAATTTAACTATCTCCGGTTCTGGACATCAAACCAAAATTTTCTTTATCCGGTTGATAGATTTTCTCAAGTCGCATAATATCACAGTGTTACTCACTAATCTCACTCCCGGTAACAGTTCCTTTGAATATACAGAAATTGGTGTTTCTTCATTGATGGATACCTGGATTGATTTGCGAACAGTAGAAAGTAATGGTGAACGCAATCGAATTTTGTATATACTCAAATCCCGTGGGATGCCACACTCTAACCAGGCAAGAGAATTTCTGATTACATCTCAAGGCATTGAACTGCTGGATATATATTTAGGACAGGGTATGGTTATGACTGGTAGTGCTAGAGCTAACCAGGAGGCTCAAGAAAAATTAGCAGCTACCACACGCGAGCTATTATTAGAACGTAAAAAAAGAGAATTGGAACGCAAAGAATTACTTATAAAATCACAAATTGCTGCCTTACAAGCAGAATTGACAGTTGAACAAGAAGAGTTTAAGATTTTAAACCAACAGGAATTTATTCATCACAACAATCTACAACAAGAACGCGAAATCATAGCTCAATTACGTAAAGCAGATTAGTTAGAAATTAGAGGATTTTTTGTTATGGAACAGTTAAATCAAAATCATCTGCCAGGCTCAGAGATTTGGCTATTACGGCTTTATATTGCTGGACAAACACCCAAATCATTGACTGCATTTGCTAACTTAAAGAAAATTTGTGAACAAAACCTCCAGGGTCAATATCAAATTGAAGTAGTTGATTTGATTCAACATCCTCATCTGGCTCGACAAGATCAAATTCTGGCAGTTCCGACTTTAATTCGTAAATTACCCCCTCCTATTAAGCAAATTATTGGAGATTTATCTAATACAGAAAAAGTATTGCTTGGTTTAGCCATTCAACCACTGAATTAGAAGTAATTAGAGAGAAAAAATGTTGATGATTGAGATTCTATTGCTGATTGTTGTCTGTTGAATTCTTACCTTTTAATCTTCTTCCTGTGGTTTACAAGCAATCAGGTCAATAATTCTATCTCTGAGCAAATATTCGTTTTTTTCTAGTTCATGCTCAAAATCAGCCCATTCACCATCAAGAATATACTTAAACAGTGTATAAATTGGCTGCTGAGGTTGAACAAGTCCCTTGCTTACAAGTCGGCTTGCTCTTTCTTTGATAAATTCAATGTCGTACTTAACAACAGTATCCATAGCTATTTTTTTTGGTTATCCATCAAAAGATTAAAAGACAAAAAAATTTATATTAATCAAGGCGAAAATTAAACTCATGCAAGACTCATGCAGGTGAAGATAAAGTTGTTGTTTTTTTATTGGCAACACCATTATTTCTCTTCAGAGAACCCAAACGAGCTAATTTCATATTGGGTAGGGGGGGATAGAAAGGAGTCAGGCCAACTTCGGCAGAACTTGGTATATTTGCATCTGTGCCAGTCTTGCCTGCCGATGGTAGCGTTTTCCCAGCGTTTCTTGCTGCACCTTCAGGAGTTATGATGGTTCCACCACAAAGTTGCTCAGAGGAAGTATCAGTTAGTTCTTCGACTAACTCAGTGATGGATAGAATAGCTGTCTTGTTAGTAAACATTTTATCGCCAGTTCCATTTCACTAGACACTTGACAAGAATAAATGAAATTAATTACTTTTGGAATGAACCTTAAGAGATAATTATTTAGTTAGAGGAGCTAATCTAGAGTAGCTAATCGCTACGCTACCGCTTACTGCTATTACCCTCTTTGTTCAATTTATTTAGGGTTTGCTGAGAAAGTCTTCTAGTGGAGGCTATACTGTTCGGTTAAGGATTTTTGTAGGTTGGGTTGAACAAAGTGAAACCCAACAAACCCTTGTAAATGTTGGGTTATGCCTTCGGCACACTGCGTGAACATTCCTCAACCCAACCTACATAATTTCATTTTTTGAGCTTAACCGACAAGTATTGCTAGTGGAGGTAGGCAACAGGGAACAGGGAACAGTTTTAAGTGTTGAGTAGGGAAAAATTTTCCTTTGAGTAAGACTCACAGGACTTACACACTGGCATATTAAGTAACTTGGCACAATTAAATATAAAACCTCTCTCCAAACCTCTCCCCTACCAGGAGAGAGGCTTTGACTCCCCCTTCCCTAGCAGGGAAGGGGGTTGGGGGTTAGGTTTATATTATATTTTTTAACGCCCACTTACTTAGCGTTTCCTAATCACATGAGTTATATCATACAGGACTTACGCAAAACAGAACGGAAGTAGGGGTAATACCGCAACGGGCAAGCAAGCTACATGAATTACCTCTACCCAAGAATCAGGTTTTGAGTTCAATCTTGCGTAATACCAATTTTATGTGAGGCTGCACAGAATGATGACATCAATAGACATCTGGTGGTAATTAAATGTGCGTGGTTTGAAACCCTTGTAGAGACGTTCCGGCGGAACGTCTCTACCATATTTCCGGAGAGGTCTAATAGACTTGTCCATCTTTATCTGTGTTTATCTGCGTTTATCTGCGGTCAATTATTCTTGATATCTTATTCTATGCAACTTCATATCAATTTGGTATAAGTTCTGTTATTGATGAGAAATCATACTTCTGATTTTATCTACATCTGCCATAATCAATACGACTCCTTCTATTTTTTTGTCGATTAGGGGAGTGAGAGCGACATAACATTTGATTTGTCTGCCACGGCGATTAGTAGTGTCTAAAATCATTTCTTGGAAATCTGTTTTACCTGCTAGGATTTCGCAGATTGGCGATCGCAAATCTTCCACAGGCAACCCAATATCTAAGATAAACAGAGACTTATTTATAACTTCATCATTCCGTAAGCCCCATAAATCTTCTACTAAATGATGCCAAATTAAAATGTTAAAATTTTTGTCAATGACAAGCATTCCTGTTTGCAAACTTTTGAGAATGGAAGTGATAAAAATATTGCTACGGTTAATTTCTAACGTGCGATCGCTTAACTCATAATTGATTGTCTGTAATTCCTCATTGGCAGATTGTAGTTCTTCATTCATTGTTTCCAGTTCTTGATTGGTAGACTGGAGTTCTTCGTTAGTAGTTTCTAATTCTTCATTAGTAGACTGAAGTTCTTCGTTAGTGGTTTCTAATTCTTCATTAGTAGACTGAAGTTCTTCGTTGGTGGTTTCTAAATCTTGCTGAGAACGTTGCAGTGCTTCTTGAAGTTGAATATAACGGGTGACATCATTAAAGGTGATGCTGACACCTAATAAGCTGAAATTATCGTCTTCCAGAGGTGTAATCCGCACATCCAAATATTGCTTTTCTGAGTTAGATACATAGCGTTCTACATTTGTGATATTGATGGGACGGCGTTCTTTATATGCTCTTTCAATCAGCGATCGCAACTCTATGGGTCGATAGGAAAGTTCCAAATCCTGAAATGGACGATCTAAATCCCTCTTTGAAAGACCAAACAAAGTGCGGGCTGGCTCGTTAAGCATCACTAATACACCATCAATATTAATGACTATTTCTGCCACTGGGACTGCATCAAAGGCTAACTCTCGCAGTCGAATGTGTTTAGATAAACCACGGCTAGAGTCATCTTCTGGTGAATCTGGAATCTCCAAGAGGCGATCGCGTATATTTGGTGATGATATCTTAGTAAAGATCCGGTTTTTCAAGTCTACAGAGGTGAATAAATTGGAATACATCAACAGCATCTCTGCTTTACCTAAAAACAGATAGCCAGTATCATTCAAGGCAAAATGAAAACGAGCCATTATTCGCCCTTGAACCTCAGAATTGAAATACATCAACGTGTTGCGACACACCAGCAAATCTAACCGAGAAATCGGCGCATCTAGAAATAAATTATGACGACCAAAAATCACACAACGACGCAAGTCTTGACGGAATATATAATTATTCCCCACTAAATCAAAATATTTATCCCGTAGTTCCGTGGGTACAGTATCGAGATCTTTGGCTAAATATACAGCTTGACGAGCTTGGTTGAGAGCCTCTTCATCAATATCTGTAGCATAAATTTTGACTCGCTGACGAAAATCTTCTGCTCCCAATGCTTCAGCCAACAGTATTGCTATAGTATAAGCTTCTTCTCCAGATGCACAACCAGCAGACCAAATACGAATCTGCTCACTATTCTTTTTCCTTTTAATGATATTAGGAATGACTTTATTTCCTAAATATTCCCAAGTAGAAGCATCTCGAAAAAAATCAGTTACATTAATCAAAATAGTATTGAACAAATAATTAAATTCTTCTGGGTGAACTTCTAGATAGTCTACATAATCATTAAAGTTATCTATGCTTAGTGATTGTAGGCGCTTATTTACTCTACGCAGCAAAGTTGAACGCTTATAGCCAGTGAAATCAAAACCCCGATTTTGTCTGACATGAATTAGGAGATTTTCAAAGTTGTGGTTTTTTTCTGAGGAATTCATAGGATAAAAAATGCAGAATCAGATTTCAATATGTTTTGGTGTTTTATGCGGAGTAAGCATAATTTCAATGACAAGCAATTAGTGTTTCACTCTTTTCTGTATACAAAATTAAAACCACACTACCAGTAAACTAGACTCACATCTTGCACCAGGCGACTGGAAGTCACGGCTATACATACAAAACCCACCTGCGTGGGTTTCAAACCCTTGATTTTCCGTGAGTCCGTGCAGACGGACTTACTTCGTATAGCAGTATCTTTCTAATCACCAGGGCTTGGTGCAAGATGTGAGTAGACTTAGTAATCTAACATCATCAAAATTAAGAAAACCGTACCCTAATTTTAAAATCAACCTCAATTTATTCATTTTTTCCAAACTTTTAAGCATTATTCATAATCAATATAACTCTTGGAAATCGTTACATCTTAATACTTTCAATCATGGTAATTTAAGGATATGCCCTACAGGAAATTTCATCTTTTAGTACCCCATTACATTACATATCATTTCTTGCTGCCAATAATGGAAAAATCTACAATCCTTTATAATAACGGAAACTTTTACTCTATTTATATATTAATTTTTTGTAGCAATTTCATCTAATTTTTATTATTTTATAGAATTTTCTACGACTTATGCAAGTGTCACATCCAACATCTCTTGTAGAATGCCTCAGACTGCACGAATCCTGTCAAGAAACAGCTAAATTCTTCAAATTCCCCCTTTTTAAGGGTGAGTTAGGGGGATCTGAAGATATTTGATACATCAAAAAAGACTTTTAAAACGTCCTCTTAGAGGATGTTTTAAAAGTTTTGAATGTATAAATAAACCCCTCTCCAAACCTCTCCCCGACGCGGGGAGAGGCTTTGAAACCCCCATTTCCTCGTAGGGAAGGGGGGAAGGGGGGTTAGGTTGCCGAAGATTATTGGTTTCATCTAATACTTTTCAAACAACCTCTTAGTCAATTTCACTTTCTAGCATTTTTTTAGCTTCTAAAAGCTTCTGCTTATACTCTTCACTAACAATAGGATATTGTAAATTTAATTCTCTTAATTTAGCGCAGATAATTTCCGAGACAACCAAACGTGTAAACCACTTGCGATCAGCAGGAATAATATGCCAAGGAGACCATTCCGTGCTAGTGTGGTTAAAAACATCCTCATAAGCCATCATGTAATCATCCCAAAATGCACGTTCTCGCACATCGTTAGCCGAAAATTTCCAATTTTTTTCAGGTGATTCAATTCTGTCTAAAAAACGTTTTTTCTGTTCTTTTTTCGAGACATTGAGAAAAAACTTGAGAACAATAATCCCATTATTTACCAAATATTTTTCAAAATTATTAATTTCCTCAAAACGCTGCTGCCATATTTGATTACCATCACCAATATAGTGAAGTTTTTGTTTTTCCAGAATTTCTGGATGTACGCGCACCACCAGTAATTCTTCATAATATGAACGGTTAAATATACCAATTCTCCCCCGTTCTGGTAAAGCCTTCATCGAGCGCCACAGGTAATCATGATCTAATTCTTCATCACTGGGTGCTTTGAAACTAAAAACCTGACATCCTTGAGGATTTACCCCAGACATCACGTGTTTAATAGTGCTATCTTTGCCAGCAGCATCCATCGCTTGAAAAATAATCAGCAAAGCATAAGTATTTTGAGCATAGAGAATATTTTGATAATTAGCTAATTCTTTAATACCTGCCTTTAATTTTATTTTCGCCTCCGCTTCTTCATGAAATTCAGCTTTATAACTTGGGTCATAATCATTTATTAAAGAAATCTTAGCCCCAGGATAAACAATAAAAGGATCATGATTCATCTGCAATAGCACCTTAGTACAACTCAACTCTGAAATTGTGTCTAACTTTTGTGGTAATGACGCATTACTTCTCTACCAATTATAAACATTCCTGTCACACCCAGACAAACACACCCTATATATGGATACCAATATTTTCCTATTTGCTCAACTGTACTTAATTCCGGATGTAAGGTATTTATGTACAGTAATAATACCAGAATCATCAACGCCCCAAAGCCGACAAAAGTTAGACCAATATAAATCCTTGCGGGTTGCAGTTCAAAATCGCTAATATTTTTAATATCGATTGCGGCTAAATCCTGAAGTAATTCTTCTGCTAAAAATGATGTTAATTGCAATTTTTTACTCATTTTTGGCGGTAAAATCGAACTGAGTGTAGCTACAGTGGGGCGACGTAGCCAAGCCTCAGTATCTCGTAACAATTCTAGAGGCTGACGGCTATTTGTTGTTTGAGCAAGTTTGTTATTATCTGTAGCAGTTGGGGTAGTAGCTTTGCTTTCACGGTTCATACCTACTATGGCTGATGATAACCAAGAATATCCACTAGCCTAGCGGATTTTCATGGGATTGGTGATAACTCAATAGACATCTGGTGGTAATTAAATGTGCGTGGTTTGAAACCCTTGTAGAGACGTTCCGCCGGAACTTGTAGAGACGTTCCGCCGGAATTTGTAGAGACGTTCCGCCGGAACTTGTAGAGACGTTCCGCCGGAACGTCTCTACCATATTTCCGGAGAGGTCTAATAATTAAGTTGAAACTTATCAGTGATACAGCACTTTGCGTAGCGGCTAGGTACAAGAGGTCAGTTAGTCGCGCAAAGTGCTGGAACTGACAACTTCTAAGAATCAGCGGACTGTAACTTTTCCAGTCGTGCTAAAACTTCTGTACTGTGAATATTGGGATTCACCTTGACAAAAGTCTCCCGGATCATCCCCTGTGGATCAATGATAAAACTATGACGCATAGATACATAGCCAATCCAAGAACCATAAGCTTTACTGACTGCACCATTAGTATCCGCTAACAAGGGGAATTTTAGCCCTTCAGAATCACAAAATTCCGCGTGGGAATCAATATCATCCGCACTCACACCAATAACCTGAGTGTTTTTTTTCAGATATTTGGGTAAGTCTTGTTGAAAACGCCGCGCTTCGATAGTGCAACCAGATGTAAAATCTTTGGGATAAAAATACAAAACTACCCACTGACCACGCAAATCAGAAAGGGAAATTTTGCCATCTCCTGTGTTGGTGGGTAAGGTGAAATCAGGCGCTGGTTGGTTGATTGCAGGTAGTTTACCACCCAAAGCATTAGCAGTGGGGGTAAAGTTCAACCAACTGATTAGGGATAAGCAGGTGGCAAATAAAATAGTGATAAAAGTGCGACGAGAAATCATTTTGCAAACCAGAATCATAACTTAACACAAGTTAACATTCTTGCTGACTGCTATTCTGGATCAGGCTGAGATGCAGGCGGATTTTCTGTACTTTCGATGTATTGGCTATCGATGAGGAAAGTACCTCTAGTAAAGCGTACACCCCAATATCCACCGGGGCGACGGTCAATAACTATACCTTCTTCACCAATGCTAATCACTTCAGGCGGACGTAACATGGGCATGGGGTCAGCAGTTTTGACGTATGGTGGTAAGGCAACAACACGGACTTTACTACCCATGGGGAATTCTTGAGACATTTTCCAATATTGAGAAAGTACAACAATTTCTCACTTTTAACAGGGTTTTGCTGCATTTTCCACATCTGTTTTTTGATGATGGCAATAAACTTCAGTAGTGCTAACTTAAATCAAAAATGCTATGCCTGATGCCGTCTCAACTAAATACGATTTTTTACCCCGATTTTATCGGCTTGCAACTGTAAGTGTGTTGTCTAATCTGATGGTTCCCCTGGCAGGGTTGGTAGATATTGCCTTTTTGGGACATTTGGCAGATATCCGTCACTTAGCTGGGGTGATTTTGGCAACTATTCTTTTTGACTACCTTTATCGGGTTTTAAAATTTATGCGGTCGAGTACCAATGCTCTGACTGCTCAAGCTGCGGGACTGGATGAACCAAAAGCTGTGCTATTGGCGGGATTACGCAGTGGTTTAATTGCCTTATCTGTAGGGTTAGTTATTCTACTGTTGCAATACCCTATACAGAAGTTTGGTTTTTTTGTTTTGAGTGGTTCTCCAGCAATTGAAGCTTCTGGAGTCGATTATTTCAACGGAAGAATTTGGGGCGCACCTGCTGTTTTGCTCAATTTTGTCCTCTTTGGTTGGTTTTTAGGACGGGAAATGAATGGTGTAGTGCTGCTGATGTCTATCGTTGGTAATGGTTCTAATGTGTTGCTTGACTATCTGATGATTGTTAAGTGGGGTTGGGAAAGCATGGGAGCCGGTTTAGCAACAGCTTTAAGTCAGTATTTGGCGCTAGGAGTTGGTTTGGTTGGGGTTGGTTTGAGTATCGAGTGGCAAGTGTTACCAGATGCGCTGTTAGGAATGTTTGATTGGGTAGCACTTAAAGATACTTTTGCTCTCAAGAGTAATATTTTGATTCGATATGTAGCGATGATTTCTGCCTACTCTATTTTTACTAATCTCAGTGCAGTGCTAGGAACAGATGTTTTAGCAGAAAATGGCTTGCTGCTGCAAATTGCTTTTTTGAGTCAGTTCGCAGTTCAAGGTGTGGGAGTGACAACGCAAACCCTGACTGGCAATTTTAAAAGTAAGGGCAATCGAGAACAGATGATCCCATTGCTAACTGTCTCTATGGTGGCAGGTTTGGCGATCGCTTTGCCCTTTGCTTTTATATCTATGATTTTTCCAGAGCAAGTTTTTGGGCTGTTGACTAATCACCCAGAGTTAAACACCAACATTACTAAGTATACAATCTGGCTGTTACCTGTTTTGCTAATTACAGCGATCGCTTTCATTCTCGAAGGTTACTTTATCGGTTTAAAGGCAGGTGCAAGCTTACGTAACGCTGTATTACTGGCTTTTTTCGTGGGTTTTATTCCCCTAGCGATCGCCGCTTGGTATTTCCACAACAACCACCTCTTATGGGCAACTCTTGTCTCTTACATGACAACTATCATGGTAGCATTGGCGATACAGCTACCCCAAACTTTGAATGCCCAAGACGTAGAAAATCACCAACCTCTAGCTAATTCTTAACTAGACTCAATCAAAACAATTGACTATTTTTTAAACATTATCTGAGGTAGGGTTATATCTAACAATACAATCCTGATGTGATAAGCCATAAGTAAGTGGGCGTTAAAAATTGTCGTGATGACAAGGGAACAGGGAACAGGGAACGGGGAAGAGGGTTTTGGTGAATTTACTTTTTGTTACATACTACTCTTCGAGAAGCCGCTACGCGTCTACGGTTTTTTCCCGCCGACTTACTTAGCTCATTTTTATATTCTTCTTTCTGACTCCTGAGTCCTGAATTCCTATATTCTATTTTTTCTTGAAAAACCCTACAGAAATCGCAAACATCATGAGTAATGGGAAAAAGGCAAGAGGCAGAAGTTCTTTAATAGACCTCTCCAGAAATATGGTAGAGACGTTCCGCCGGAACGTCTCTACAAGGGTTTCAAACCACGCACATTTAATTACCACCAGATGTCTAATTGTGATTTTTGACTTTTGACTTGATTAGGACTTACGCAAGTGTCACATCAAACATCTCTCATAGGTTACATCAGACCACATAAATCCTTTCAATAAACCGATTTTTGACATCTGACGCACCCTACTAATATGCCAGTTGCGTAAGTCCTGTTGATTTATCTCCCCAGTTCCCCTTTTTAAGGGGTTGGGGGAATCTAAAGAGAATTATTACTACCTTGTTGACGACGTGATTTCCAATTCTGCTGCATTTGTTTCATTTGTTCCCGTTGTGCTGGAGTCAAGACAGCTTCCATCTGTTGTTTTGATGACTCCTTAATTTCCCGCATTCTAGTTTTTTGTGCTTCAGTTAAATTCAAGGAAGCAAAAATATCTTTTTTCCCTCTTCCTCTACCTTCACCCTGTGAACGTTGATTTTGAATTTCTTGCATTGCAGCTTTTAATTGTTCTTTTTGTGCTGTAGTCAGAACTTTATCTATTTCTGCACGGGTATTGCTGCGAATTTCCTGCATTCTGGCTTTTTGTGCATCACTTAGTCCTAACTTTTTCCAAGGACCTTTTTTTGCGAATTCTTTACCTGCTTGAGGAGAAGGGGTGGTTTCTTGCGCTTGCGCTACAAAAGGGGTTGCGGTTAAGGTGAGAGCAAAAGCAGCAGCTATAAATGATAATGTCTTACTTTTCATAAATTCCCTTGTGTTTTTCCTGGTTGGATGTCACTATAATATGAAATCATCCCCTGTTAGCACATGAGTAGAAAGTCACGTCTACAACCATGACTTTAGTCATGTTTCAAATCCGAGAAATATATATCACAATAAAATAGTAATAACTTAAAAATACAGAATAAGCTCATCAACAAGCTACGCTCACAGAATTAAGAACCCAAAATCAACAAAGCTTATAGCCATTGGGTTGATGACTTGAACAAAATATATATTGTGGAAATTCTTGTGCTGGCAAGCATTCTCTGACTCCTGACTCCTGACTCCTGACTTTTTATGTCTCGTCCTATCCTAATTAATAATCATCCATTTCGGTTTCTGCTTTATTTAGAATGGGTATTGCTGGGGCTTTCCGTATTAATGGTAATTTTGCCCTCACCATCACCAAAATTTGCTGCATCGTTTCCTGGGTTAACTATCTGTAGTTTAGCATTTTTTGGGTTGATGGGTTTAAGATTACCTACCAGTAATCAAGTTGAGAAAATTCTATATACAGCTAGTGAAGTATTTTTAATTTTAATTACGGGTTTTTTCGGCGGTAGAACAGCTAGATTATTTCCTTTTTTATACTTAATTTTGGTAACTCGCAGTTGCTTAATTTTTCAATTGCCAGGACGTTTAACAGTTACTTTTTTATCCTTTATTTTCTTTTTAATGACACTGAAGACTCGCTTGCCACCTCATAAAGTAGGACCAGTATTACAAGATAAATTTCGTTTTTTCAGTTTTAGTTTAGCAGTTTTATTTGGATTAAGTTTAATATTTGTTTTACTATTGATGAATGCCGTCTTATCTGAACGTGAAAGTCGAGATAAATTAGCTCATGCTAACGAAAAACTCCGTCAATATGCCCTGAAAATCGAAAATCAAGCTACCTTAGAAGAGCGCAACCGCATTGCTAGAGAAATTCATGATTCTCTAGGACATTCTCTTACTGCTTTAAATCTACAATTAGAAACCGCGTTAAAACTTTCTAAGTCTGATATGCCGAGAGCCATGACATTTTTAGCGACAGCTAAGGAACTGGGAACAAAAGCGTTACAGGATGTCCGTCAATCAGTTTCTACTATGCGATCACACCCTTTACAATCACAATCTTTAGCAGAGGCTATTGCTATCTTAGTAGAAGATTTTCAACGTGCCAATGGGATTTTACCAACTTGTCTAATTTCTCTAGAATATCCACTACCCACAGAAATGAGTATTCCCATTTACCGGATTATTCAAGAATCATTTACAAATATTTCTAAATATGCGAAAGCCACATCTGTACAACTAAAATTAACTACAACAAATCAGGCTATTAAATTAATAGTTAAAGATAATGGTAAAGGTTTTGATATCGCACAAAATACCAGCGGTTTTGGTTTGCAAAGTATGCGCGATCGCACTTTAGCTTTAGGTGGGGAATTTACTATTAATTCTGCTCATGGTGCAGGTTGTCATATTATAGTTACTATTCCTTTAACTAGGGAAAAATCATGATTAAAGTTTTACTGGTAGATGACCAAGGTTTAATTCGTCAAGGTTTAAAAGCATTATTAGAATTAGAAACAGATTTAGAAATAGTTGGAGAAGCCGAAAATGGAGAAGTTGCGATTAATTTAGTGGAACAATTACACCCAGATGTAGTTCTGATGGATATCAGAATGCCCATCATGGATGGAGTTGCAGCAACCAGAGAAATTCAAACCCGCTTTCCGACTACAAAAGTTTTAGTATTGACAACTTTTGATGATGATGAATATGTCAAAGCCGCATTACAGAATGGAGCAATGGGTTATTTACTTAAAGATACACCGTCAGAAGAGTTAGCTGTTGCTATTCGCGCTGTTGATAAAGGATATTCTCAACTAGGGCCAGGAATAGTCACAAAACTTTTAACTCAGTTTCCACCTACAGCACGCAACCCAACACCATCCGTACCACCAAATTTAACCGAATTAACACCTAGAGAGAAAGAGGTTCTATACTTAATTGCTACAGGTGCTAGTAACCGTGAAATTGCTCAGGAACTCTACATTTCTGAAGGAACAGTCAAAAATCATGTTACTAACATTTTAAGTAGACTTAATTTGCGCGATCGCACCCAAGCAGCTATTCTTGCTAATACATTTTTATCCCACTTAGAGCCACATACTTAACTACATTACTACCTGATATTTCTGAGAATTATTGCTGTTTGAAAGTGACTGGATGTATAGCATATTTTTGCGTACTCAGCAATATTATTGACAAAAATTCATACAAATTTCATAAAGACTTAACCTAATCTAAAAGTACCAGGCTCCAGTGTAAATTGTCCAGCAAGCCCTCCCTGCCTGTATTTCCGAGCCTAAGTCAAAAAAAGAGATTGTTTATATTTACTTAACTTATAGATGGGATAACTTAAACTAAATTCAGTATTTTCCCGGTATGAGATTAACCTTTCCTTCAGCATAATATAAGTCAATGGGGAACGGAAGCAGCAGCATTCATTTACACATTTTCACTATTGCTAAAAAAAGTAACAGGTGCATAATCCAATAAAGATGTAGGTCTTTGATCCCCGATTTGCTCAAATCCCCAACTCAAATTTAGAAAAATAGAGAATACCAATATGGCCATCAATACAGAAAAACTGAGCATGATTTTACAAAACTTTGTAGCATCTACAGCTGATGTTCAAGGAGCAGCACTTGTCACCCCAGATGGTCTATCTTTAGGTGCAAGTTTGCCTGGTGGAATGGACGAAGAAAGGGTATCAGCAATGTCGGCATCCATGCTATCTTTGGGTGAAAGAATTGGGGTTGAGTTAGCTAGAGGTACAATTGAGCGCATCTTTGTAGAAGGTAAAAAAGGCTTTGGTATTTTAACTGGTTGCGGTGAAGATGCAGTATTCCTAGTTTTGGCTAGTGAATCTGCTAAACAGGGTGTATTAATGCTAGAAATTAAACGTGTTCTTACAGAACTCAAACTAGTTTTGGCCTAAATGCTGTATATCAAAGTTCACGCAATTATAAGTTCCCTTCTGGAAAAATACAGATAAAGCGAGGGAACTTTCTACCCAATACCAAAAAACTATCAACGACATTTAGGAGCGTAGTCAAGCTAGTGAATAATTACTCATTATCTGTTTATTTATGGAGTAAATAAACATGGAGATTATGCGCTTAATTGTCACGGGATCTGTAGGTGCGGGTAAGTCCACTTTTATCCGATCTGTCAGTGAAATTGAAGTAGTAGATACAGATACCCGTGCCACTGATGAAACCGCATTACTGAAACAAAGAACGACTGTTGCCTTTGACTTTGGTCGTCTGCAATTTGGTCCTGAGATGGCTCTACACCTTTATGGTACACCTGGACAGTCTCGCTTTGATTTCATGTGGGATATTTTGATTCGCAAAGCTCATGCTTATATCGTACTCATAGCCGCACATAGAGCCAGAGAATTTCGTTATGCACGTAAAATCATTAACTTCATGCAAGACCGGGTTGAGATTCCCATGATTATTGGTTTAACACATACCGATTGTGCTGGAGCTTGGTCTGAAGAAGATGTGTACCTTGCTATTGGATATGTTGATGAGGCTGAACGACCTCCTATGGTTAGAGTCAACCCCAATGAAAGAGACTCTGTAGCTGAAGCAGTCATTGTCTTAGTGCAGCATTTGATGGAAAGTTGTCCAGTTTAATCCCAGAGATTCTGGTTTTTTAGGAAAAATTCCTAAATGAAATAAAAGGTTTTTGAGATGAATTTGCCCAAGGATATTTTTCTGATTATTTCCATATTTTAATCCTTTTATACGGGAGGTAAATTATGACTATTACTGGTAACTTTGCAGATTTTTCCTTACCCGAACTACTTCAGTTTTTAGATCAAGGTAAAAAAACAGGTATACTTTACATTGAATTTTTAGCTGAAGAACATGATAAAAAGAAAAAGCAAGTTTATTATATCTGGTTACATCAAGGTCGTATAGTCAGCGCATCTGATCGATTAGATCAACAAGGCTTAACATTAATGATTGCTCAAAGGGGGTGGATCAGTGAGCGAGTAATATCCAGAGTAACTCAAATTTCCTCTTGTTTTATTAACTCACCACTGGGGCTATGCTTAAAGTCTCAGGGACTGTTGCAGCCAGAACAACTGAAAGTGCTATTTAATAGCCAAGTTTTGCGTCCAGTATGTGCCTTATTCCAAGTCAAGGACGCTCTATTTAGATTTGAGCCAACACCAACATTACCTCTAGGGGAAATGACTGGTTTGAGTATGTCCGCAACTGAGGTCATATTAATTGGTCTGCGTGCATTGCGAGATTGGAATGCTTTAGAAGAAAAACTTCCAGACCCAACTTCAGGTTTGTCAGGTTTGATGGTCAAACAGCCCAAACTACAGCTAAATGCTCAAGAATGGCAAGTGTGGGAATTTGTTAACGGGCAGGTTTCTTTACAGCATATTGCTAATCAACTGACAATACCTATAGCAACCGTACAACAAATTGCTTTCCGACTGATTGTAGTTGGTTTAGCAGAAGAGTATTTTATGGTTGCTGCTACACCCACTTTCACTCTGGAAGAATCTATTTCTGCGCCCACTCCCACAATCACTTTCCCAGAACCAGTACCGGAGACTGTACCTGCAAGTAGACCCACAGCAAAATCTCCAGAAAAGTCCACAGAAAAGCCATCTGTTAGCCAATCGTTTCTCAAAAATTTAGTAGGTTTTCTTCGTAGTAAAACCTCATAATTAAAAAAGCAATTTTGGTGCAACATTTAGGCATAGATTAATAATACAAGGTGCATAATTTGGCAACTCTGGTAAAAGAGAAAAAATAAACATATAATCTTTTACAGAGTATACAAAAGACTTAATTCAACAAACAGGTGAAAATTGACAGATAAGAGGTGACAGGTGAAAGTGGGGAGAGAATCACCACTAAAAACTGACAACTCATAACTGCTAACTGCTAATTGCTAACTGGATTTACTCACATCTATACTTTTTAAGGAAGGAAAATTATGACTATGGAACCTACCGCTTTTATGACCATGATGGAAAAAAGAATTGGTTTAACTTCTGAAGATAAATCTATTCTGAATTCCAATGCGGATTGGGGGAAAGGAATTGCTTCAACCATGGCAGATCACTTCTATACTTACTTAGGACGTGATGAAGAAATGAATGCAATTTTAAATAAAACCGAAGGACGAATTCATCGGTTACATGAAACATACATTAAATGGTTTCATGAAATGTTTACAGGAGTCGATGCTTGGGGTGAATCTTATGCTAACAGTCGTTGGCATATTGGGCTTGTTCATGTCAAGATTGGAATTGGACCTCAACACGTAGTCCCAGCGATGGCAATGGTCGTTCATGAAGTTGGTAAACTCTCAAAAGTTGATGCCAAATCAGAAGAATTAAAAGACGCATTGGGTAGAATTTGTATGATTGATCTAGCTTTTATTGAGCAAGCTTATGTAGAAGTTTCCTCATCTGCGGTGCTTAGAGAAACTGGTTGGTCAGAAGCCTTATTCAAACGTCTTATTGCTACTGGTGCATCCTCTATGTAAGCGCAAGTATGGAAAATTAATCAGATTAAATTAATCAAATTTTTTGTGCTTATTTTTTCTCAAACTTGTTGCCTTTAGCCATAAACTCAAACGCCCTGGTATATTATATTGCCGGGGCTTTTTTAGGCAAATAATTCTAGACATTCGTGTCTTAAAATTCCTTTTGTTACCTTGATGTTTCTAAATGATTTAGCTATAACTTCTTCACAAGATATATTGATTTGTCCTTGATTAATAGAAATTAAATCTGCTATGGAAGCACCATAGATAATCTCTGATATCCCCGTCCATACACAAGCTGTAGCACACATGGGACAAGGTTCACCTGTGGTATATATACAATAGCCCTCTAAAGAAGGGTTTTTTAGTTTAGTAGTTAAATTGCGAATGACATTAATTTCTGCATGGGCTGATGGATCACTGTCTCGCCTAACAGTATTATAAGCTGCTGCAACTACTTGATTATCTTTAACTATCACAGCACCATAAGGTGAGTCTCCTTTTTTTGCTTCTTCTATGGCTAAACGCATAAAATATTCTTGGTTTTCTTGGTTCATGTTCACAGGAGATTTGAACAGGATAATCCCCTATAATAGCTCATGTTTGGTGTTATTGCCGTGAATTATGTATTTTTTGCCATAATGGTAAGCATTCAGCCGTAAGCGCAGCTATGTCTCCAGGGCTTTACAGCTATTAGCCAATAAAACCCAGAGTGTCAAACTTGATAACTTAACGAAAAGCCCGCCTCCTATATTCCTAATATGGCAACTATTCTGACTCCTGACTCCTGAATTCTTGCGTATGATGTTACTAAATCGAGAAAAAATAGAATTTTACTTAACAGACTTAGAAACACCAATTGGTAAAGTAATCAATTTAACAATTGCGTTTTTAGTTTTATTATCATCAGGAATTTTTGTAGCGGAAACTTATAATATTTCCAATGATGCTCACTTAGAATTAAGGGCATTAGATACGTGCATATTAATAATTTTTATTGGAGAATATTTGTTACGCTTATGGAGTGCGGAAAATAAAATTAACTATATTTTTAGCTTTTATTCGGTTATTGATTTACTGGCTATTTTACCATCTTTAATCGGCTTTGTAGATATTAGGTTTATCCGCTTATTGCGATGGTTCCGAATTTTGCGTTTAATCAGGTTTATAGATAGTAGATTTTTATTTGGTAGTATTAGCAGCGAAGATGGCGTAATTTTTACGCGGATATTATTTACTTTATTTGCAATCATCTTTGTTTATTCTGGCTTAATTTATCAAGTTGAGCATCCAGTTAACCCACAGAACTTCGGCACTTTTTTAGATGCCTTTTATTTTTCAGTGGTGACAATGACAACTGTAGGATTTGGAGATTTAATACCAATCTCTGAATTAGGGCGTTTACTCACCGTATTGATGATTTTAACAGGAGTAGCGTTGATTCCTTGGCAGGTCGGAGATTTAATTAAACGCTTAGTAAAAACTGCTAATCAGGTACCAATTGTTTGTGCAAATTGCGGTTTAAGTTTTCATGATGCAGATGCAGAATTTTGTAAAAGGTGCGGTACTAAGTTGCCGTTGATAAATGTTGATTAAGAAAGAAAGTAGCAGCAGTGAGATACAGTCTTTCACCAAAAAGTAAATTCACCAAAACCCTCTTCCCCGTTCCCCGTTAAGAGTTCCCTGTTCCCTTGTCATAACGACAATTTTTAACGCCCACTTACTTATAGATTTACAAGGATTATGACTATTTTTCCGTAAAAGCGGTGACTTCTAATGTATAATCTTAACGGTGAAAGTAATATCAAGGATAAAATATCATGGATATATTACTACATAACCCAATTGCAGATATGTACGGTCCAGAGTTTCTAGTGTTTTATGGTTGTGTGATTGCCATAACTTTGTTCATCTGCTGGCAAATTGTACAAAATCCTACTCATAATAAACCTCTGCCCTTAATTTCTGCTGAACCAGACCCATATCAAATTGCTTACTTGTCTTCAGGTGTAACAGGTGTGGTCAGAGTAGCAGTTTTAAACTTAATTCAGTTAGGTTATTTACAAATCAAACAAAACCGCATTAATAAAATATCTAATCATCCACCTGTATCTCAATTACAGCCTCTAGAAAGTGAGGTTTTTTCGGTTCTTAGCAAAGATATTTTTCACTCTTTATGGTTGGCAAATGATACGTTAGAAAAGAAGGTCGAGGAATACTGTCATATTTATCAGCAGAAACTGCTTGATGAAGAATTGCTGTATGTAGAAGATGGGCAAAAATCAAATACCAAAGTTGGCTGGATTGGAGCAATAATTATTCTTAGTCTAGGCTCTTATAAGTTAACGATAGCCTTGAGCCGAGGATATTCTAACGTGGTTTTTCTGATTATTATGGCTTTTGTTTCTGTGATGGTTCTGTTTACATTGGTAAATAATCAGAAACAGCAATCGCGCCTAAGTTATCGAGGAATAGCTTATCTGCAACAACTGAAACAAACTTTCTTGCAGTTAAAAGGGAAAATTCAACAAACTAGTAATGATACCCCTTCTGCCCTCGACTACAACTTAGTCGTAGCACTATTTGGTATTTCTGCCCTTGCTGGTAGTTCCCATAATTCCTTAAAAGACGCATTTTCTTCCCTAACAGACTTGAAAGCTAGTAGTTCACGCAGTAGTAATTCACGTAGTAGTAATTCACGTAGTAGTAATTCACGTAGTAGTAATTCACGCAGTAGCGGGAGTTCTTGCAGTAGCGGGAGTTCTTGTAGTAGCGGAAGTTCTTGCAGTACCGGGAGTTCTTGCAATAGCGGTAGTTCTTGCAGTAGCGGTAGTTCTTGCAGTAGCGGTAGTTCTTGCGGTGGTGGTTGTGGTGGTTGTGGTGGTGGTGGTGGAGATTAAAAATAATGCTATCTCATCTACCAACTTTAGGTGTAGGTTTAGGTTTTCGCCAACCTTTCAAAAGTGATTTATTTCTGAATCGTCAACAGGTTGATTTTTTGGAAATAGTTGCCGAACATTATTTAGATGCGCCACTGGAAAAACACCAGGAATTAGAAGTATTAGCGGCGCATTTTCCTATTATTCCCCATGCCATTAATTTATCATTAGGCAGTGCTGAAGGTTTAGATATAGATTATTTACGCAAATTAGCAGCATTGATTCAACAACTTAATCCTCCTTGGTGGAGTGAACATATCTGTTTTACCAAAGCGGGAGGGATTGATATTGGGCATTTATCACCCCTACCCTATACCCAGGAAGCAGTAAAGATACTTTGTCGCAACATAGCCCAAGTGCGTCGCTGGATTGATGTACCATTGATATTAGAAAATATTACTTATATGGTGCAACTTCCCGGTGCTGAAATGACAGAAGCTCAGTTTTTAACAGAAGTTTTAGAACGTTCTGAATGTGGATTATTGTTAGATATTACCAATCTCCATACTAATGCTGTAAATTACGGCTATGATGTTGATGATTTCTTGCAACAATTACCTTGGGAACGCATCGTACAGTTACATTTTGTTGGTGGGCATTGGCATGATGGGATATTGATTGATAGCCATTCCCAATCTACACCTGTCGAAGTTTGGGAATTAATGAATAAAGTCGTAGCTTGTGCATCTGTGAAGGGGATTGTGTTAGAAAGGGATGAGAACTTACCGACTTTTGCAGAATTGTCTGGGGAATTACAACAAGCGAGAGAAATTGGCAGGAGTCATGGCAAATGGGTTTAGTAGAAACTCAAAAATTTTTCGCTCAGCTTTATACTAATTCTCAGTTGAGAGAGCGTTTTTTTGCTAATCCTGATGTTGTCGGTTTAGACTTAGGATTGAGTTTAGATGAAATACAACAGTTATCTCAACTTTCAGCTAAGGATGTGAATATTTTCGCCAACTCTCTCAAATGGAAACGGTTGGGAGAGGTACGAGAATTATTACCACGGACTGCGCGAGTATTGGGTAAAGATTTTAATGCTTTATTTTGGCGATATGCAGAGACTTATTTACCACCAGGAATAAAAAAACATCAAAATGATGCGATCTCGTTTGCTAATTTTATCGTCAAAACTGCTCAGGAAGAAAGTATTGAACCTGCATGGATTAGCGATTTGGTGCGTTATGAAAAAACCTGGTTATTAGCTTATAAATCTCATCTTTACTTGCAAATCTGCTGGTTCAGTTATGCCATTCACCTTGATTGTACAGTAGAACCAACAATTGCAATTTGGTGGCGTTTATCAGTGCAATCACCTTTGCAACATTTTGTTATGGGTTTATCACCCCTCACATCAAAACTCAATCATTAAGTTAATATGTCTATGTCTTGTTTAAGAGTATAATTATGACCCAAACATTTTACGTAAATCCTGTTACGGGTGCTGATACTAATCCTGGTAGCCAACAAGCCCCATTCAAAAGCATTACTAAAGCTTTACAAAAAGCTACTATTACCAATAAAATTCAACTTGCAGATGGTAATTACAATGCTGCTAGTGGTGAAACCTTTCCTCTCACTGTAGCCGTTGGCGTGATAGTAGTAGGTAATGAGGCTAACAAAGGTAAAGGCGTTTTCATCGAAGGTAGTGGTAATTATTTGAGTCGTACTTTTGCCGGTCAAAACGTCACCTTTGTATTATTGAATAATGCAGAACTGCGAGGGGTGACTGTAACTAATTCTGCTAGTCGTGGCACTGCTGTCTGGATTGAATCGAGTACACCTACCGTCGCTAATAGCACTTTTACCAAATGCAACCGTGAAGGAGTTTTTGCCACAGGTGATGCTAACCCTGTGATTCAAAGTAATATTTTTAGTGAAAATGCTGCCAATGGTATTTCCATTGCCAAAAATTCCCAAGGTCAATTTCAAGGTAATATCTGTGTGAAAACAGGTTTTGGTCTTGCTATCAGTGATACTGCATTTCCCACACTTACAGATAATAGAATTTACGAAAACCGTTCTGGGATAGTAGTTTCTGGTAGTTCACGTCCTATATTACGGAATAATCTTAGTGAAAATAATACTGATGATGGTTTGACAGTAATTTCTAATGCTTTACCTGATATCGGTAGTACCAATAGTCCTGGTGGTAATATCTTTCGTAGTAATGGTAAATTTGATGTCCAAAATGCCACTACCAACACTCTGGTTTCTCTGGGAAATCAAATAGATGCGTCTAAAGTTAAGGGAAAAATCGAGTTTGTTGGGATTTCAACGCCAACACCTGCACCAACACCTGCACCAACACCAACGCCAACACCAATACCAATACCTGTACCAACACCAACACCAACACCAACACCAACCAATACATTAACTGATATTGGTAATCATTGGGCAGCTGCGTTTATTCAGGAATTAGTCAGACTCGATATTATCAAGGGTTATCCAGACCGCAGATTTAAACCCGATGCAACCATGACAAGGGCGCAATATGCTGCATTATTGGTAAAAGCTTTCAACCCACCCAATAAACGTCCTGTGATCAACTTCAAGGATGTGTCAGATAAGTTTTGGGCATTCTCAGTTATTCAGCAGGCATATCAAGGGCAATTTCTTTCTGGTTATCCTAATAATACCTTTGCTCCTAACCAAAATATTCAGCGTGTACAAGTAATTGTTTCTTTGGTAAATGGACTGGGGTTATCTGCAAGTTCGGCAACCAGCAATATATCTTTCGATGACCAAGCAAAAATTCCTAGCTACGCCAAAGATGAAGTAATAATTGCTATGCAAAAACGGATGATTGTTAATTATCCAACAACGAAATTACTAAACCCTACCCGCGATGCTACACGGGCTGAGGTAGCTGTGATGGTGTATCAAGTTTTGCTTGATGCTGGTCGTGTAGCGGCCATTAATTCACCTTATATTGTTTAGGACTTACGCAAGTGTCACATCAAAATAAATCCTGTTAATAAACGGATTTTTCACATCTGACGCACCCTACTAATATGCCAGTTCTGTAAGTCCTGTTGTTGTTTAAAAACCTCTACAAGTAGGGGGTTTAGCATTAGACCTCTCCGGAAATATGGTAGAGACGTTCCGCCGGAACGTCTCTACAAGGGTTTCAAACCACGCACATTTAATTACCGGAGATGTATATTGCTAAACCTCCACATCATTTTATGTTTGGTTGATTAGTTATAATTAACGATAAATCGCAATAGTGGTCGGTTAAACGGTAAAAGAGCAAAAAAATCTTTAACTCTTACCCATGACGCTTTTTCCCCAACAAATCAAAAATTCAAGGTATAAGAGGTTGTTTGAAAAGTATTAGATGAAACCAATAATCTTCAGCAACCTAACCCCCCTTCCCTACGAAGGAATGGGGGTTTCAAAGCCTCTCCCCGACGCGGGGAGAGGTTTGGAGAGGGGTTTATTTATACATTCAAAACTTTTAAAACATCCTCTAAGACCCTATACAGTAATAGTATTCCCCCGCAAAACTCCACACCCTACCTCAGACATCAATGTTGTTCTCTTCCCTGATTGAAGCAAATAATCTCGAACAGGCAGTTGCTGATACTCCGTTAGTTGTGACTGCGGATACACTAGCATCTGAGGCGATCGCCCTCATGAGTAACGCCAGGGGAAGTTGTACTTTGCCGGAAGAGGCATCTGATACTAGTTACCTGTTGACTGATTGCCGTGCTAGTTGTGTACTAGTGATGCAGGAAACTAAGCTACTAGGAATTTTCACAGAGCGCGATGTGGTGAGATTGAGTGCGGAGGGGCGACAAATTGCAGGAGTGGCGATCGCTGATGTCATGACTCACTCTGTAATCACTTTGAGGCAGTCGGAGTTTACTGATATTTTTGTGGCTCTCAATTTATTTCAACGCCACCGGATTCGTCATCTACCGATTTTAAATGATCATGGGCAAATAGCAGGACTGCTCACCCATGAAAGTTTGCGTCAACTGCTGCGTCCTGTAGATCTGTTGAGATTACGTCTGGTATCGGAAGTTATGAGCAGTCGCATTGTTAAAGCTACTCCAGAAACTTATGTGTTAGATATCACCAAGTTAATGGCGCGGGATAACGTCAGTTCGGTGATCATTGTCGAAGAGGAAAATTCTTTGCTGATGCCAGTAGGTATTATGACCGAACGTGATATTGTTCAGTTTCAGGCATTAGGGCTGGACCTACAGAGCATTCAGGCAGGGGCAGTCATGAGTAGCCCAGTTTTTTCTTTATCTCGCGACGACAATCTCTTAACAGTATTAACGCTGATGCAGTCCAGGCGCATCAATCGGGTTGTGATTACTGGTGAACAGGGAGAACTACTAGGGATTGTCACCCAAACTACCTTACTACAAGCCTTGAATCCTCTGGATATTTATAGTTTAGTAGACAATCTCAAGCAGAAGGTATCACGGTTAGAGGTAGAAAAGCTGGAATTATTGCAGATTAGAAATGCAGAACTAGAGCAAGAAGTACAAAAACGCACAGCAGAGTTACAGTCACAAGCCGAACGGGAAAGGTTGTTAAGCGGGATTACTAGCCGAATTAGAAGATCATTGGACTTGCAAGAAACCCTGAATGCGATCGCTCTTGAAATACGACAATTTTTGAATTGCGATCGCGTACTTGTTTATCAATATCATGGCAATGGCACTGGCATCATTATTGCTGAAGACGTGAAACCAGGATGGTTATCTTTACTGGGGCAATCAGTCAGTGATCCTTGTTTTACACCCGATTGGATTGAACAGTATATTAATGGACGAATTCAAGTTGTTGAGGACATTGCCACAGATGATATGAGTCCCTGTCATCGGCAATTATTGGTAAGCCTGCAAATCAGAGCTAAGATATTGGTTCCGATTGTTGTTGGTAATCAACTCTGGGGATTAATGCTGGCTTGTCAAAATGATGCTGCACGAATTTGGCAACCAGAAGAAACAGAATTACTGGAACAACTATCTATTCATCTTGCCATTGCCATCCAGCAAGCCGATCTCTATCATCGGCTTCAGCTAGAACTTCAAGAAAGACAACGTGCCGAAGCTGCTTTAGCCGAATCTGAAGAACTTTACCGCACCACCCTGAACAACATTTCTGATGCCTTATTTATTACGGATGACCAGGGTAAATTTACTTTTATCTGCCCTAACGTCGATATTCTCTTTGGCTATTCAGTAGAGGATGTGGCTCAGATAGGCAACATTCAAGTTCTCATCAGTCAAAATTTATTTGATCCGCAGCAGTTAGCCTTCTCTGGTGAAATTACCAACATTGAGTGCGATATTTTCGATCAACAGGGTAAAAAACATACAGTTTTAGTGAATGTCAAGCAAGTAAAAATTGGTGCCGGGACGCTGCTTTATTCCTGTCGGAATATCACTGAACGCAAACAAGTAGAAAGAGCATTACAAGATAGTGAAGAACGCTTGCGAACCATCGTCGAAACCAGTGCCAGTGGTCTTGTCACCGTGGATCATCAAGGTAAGATAGTATTCGTCAACCCTGCGGCTGCGAGGATGTTTGGTAGAGATATTGAGATCCTTTGTGGCTGGCCCTTTGCGCTTCCTTATGATTATGATAGTCATCGAGTAGAAGAAATTGAAGTGCTGCAAGCATCTGGCCAGCGACGCACGGTGAATATGCAAGCTGCGGCCATTGCTTGGGAAGGTCAAGATGCCTTTTTGATGTCACTGTCAGACATTACCGATTTAAAACAAACTGAAGAATTATTGCGTCAAAGTGAAGCCAAATACCGGCTGTTGGTGGAAAATCTGCCCTTGGGTTTGATAGTTCATGGAGTCGATACCAGTATTCTCACCTCTAATGCTAAAGCCTGCGAACTGTTAGAACTAACTATCTCCCAAATGCAGGGGAAAACAGCCTTAGATCCGGCTTGGTATTTCTTTAGGGAAGATGAAACATTGATGCCACCTTCAGAATACCCAATCAATCAGGTGATTTCCACACTTCAACCCCTGACAAACTATGTGGCTGGGGTAAATCGACCCCAAAGCAAAACCCAAATTTGGTTATTGGTGAATGCTTTTCCCGAATTTAACAGTGATAAAACCCTCAAACAAGTAGTAGTCACATTTGTTGATATTAATGAAAGACAAGCTGCATTAAAAGAACGCAAGCTGGCAGAAATTGCCCTCAGAAACAGTGAAGAACGGTTTCGACAAATAGCAGAAAACTTGCCAGAAGTAATTTGGATGACCAATATAGAAAAGTCGGAAATCATTTTTGTCAGTCGCCAATACGAAAAAATTTGGGGTCGGAGTCTTGAAAACCTTTACCAGCAACCTAAAACTTGGATCGCTGCTATTCACGAAGATGATCGAAAACGGGTAATAAAAGCAATACCAAATCAAACTACACTAGGTGAATATGATGAAGAGTACCGGATTATTAAACCTGATGGCATAGTGCGTTGGATACGCGATCGCGCCTTTCCTATCGAAAATGAAGATGGGAAAGTCTACCGTATTGCTGGTTTTGCCGAGGATATTACCCAGCGCAAGGAGGCAGAGGAACAGCTTCGACAACTCAATGAAGAACTAGAAGCTAGAGTAGAACAACGGACTACTGCTTTACGAGAATCACAGGCTATGCTGCAATTGGTCTTAGATACTATCCCGCAGCGTGTATTCTGGAAAGATCATCAATCAGTGATTAGAGGTTGTAATCGCATCCTTGCTGAAGATATTGGTCTAACCCCAGAAGAAATTATCGGACGAGATCCTTATGATATATCTGCAACTCGTGAAGAGGTGGATTTTTACCTAGAATGCGATCGCCTGGTACTCACAACCGGTAAACCACAACTGCACATCCAAGAAACTCTGCATAAACCGGATGGTTCTTTAATGTGGATAGAAACTAATAAAGTACCATTGCGGGACGCTGACGGTAATATTATTGGCATTCTAGTAACTTATGAAGATATTACCAGCCGACGCACGGCGGAAGAAGCCTTACGCTACAGTGAAGAACGCTTCCGCATTGCTTTAAACAATTCCCCAATTGTTGTATTTAATCAAGACCTTGATCTGCGATATACCTGGATCTATAACCCCGCTTTGGGCTATAAACCTGAAGAAGTGGTTGCTAGGTTTGATACTGATCTGTTTCTACCCAAAGATGCCGAAAAATTACAAACTTGGAAACGTCAGGTGTTAGAAACAGGTCAAGGCATGAGAGAAGAAATTGTCATCGGTACAGAAGATAATTTTATTTGCTATGTCTTGACAATTGATCCACTGCGCGATCGCCATGGCGAGATAGAAGGTGTAACCTGTGCAGCCCTTGATATCACGGACAGGAAAAAAGCGGAAATGGCTTTGAAAGAAAGTCAGTATTTAATTCAATGTATCACCGAAGCCAGCCCAGATATTCTTTACATCTACGACTTGCAGGAAAAACGCAACATTTACATTAACCGAGAAATTGCGCGATTGCTCGGCTATTCTCCCGCAGAAATACAAAGCATGGGGACAGAATTGTTTTTACAACTCGCCCATCCCGATGATATCCCCAAAATGGCTATCCACCATGCTCGTTTTGCCACAGCTAACGATCAGGATATCTGGGAAATTGAGTATCGGATGCGCGATCGCCAAGGCCACTGGCACTGGTTTCTCAGCCATGATACCCTATTTAGCCGGGATGCTGAAAATCAACCTAAACAAATTATCGGTGCGGCCTTAGAAATGACAGAACGCAAGCAAATGGAAGCCGAATTACGCCAAACTAACGCCGAACTTGCTCGTGCTACTCGCCTCAAAGATGAATTTTTAGCTAATATGAGTCACGAACTGCGTACCCCTCTCAATGCGATTTTGGGGATGTCAGAAGGGTTATTAGAGGGGGTGTTTGATGAAATTAGCGATCACCAAACACGAGCAATCAAAACGATTGAACGCAGCGGTAAACACTTACTAGAATTGATTAATGATATTCTTGATCTCTCAAAAGTTGAAGCAGGCAAACTAGAACTGCAACTCGCTCCCGTTGCTTGTACCTATCTTTGTGATTCTAGTTTGACATTTGTTAAACAACAGGCATTGAAAAAAAATATTCATATAGCTGTAGATATCCCCCCGAATATACCAGATTTAGTTGTAGATGAACGTCGTATTCGTCAAATGCTCATTAACTTGCTCAACAACGCCGTTAAATTCACTCCTAACGGCGGCAGCGTCAAGTTACTGGTACAGCAGGAAATGGGGAGCAGAGGAGCAGAGGAGAATAACTTTATATCTAGTTCCCAGTCCCCAGTCCCCAGTCCCCAGTCCCCAAGTCAATGGATTTGCTTTTCAGTAATTGACACCGGAATTGGAATTGCTAAAGAAGAGTTAGATAAACTGTTCCAACCTTTTGTGCAGATCGATAGCAGTCTGAACCGTCAGCACAATGGTACAGGATTGGGTTTAGCTTTGGTACAGCGACTGGTAGAATTGCATGGGGGTCAAATCACAGTAACTAGTGAGGTAGGTAAGGGTAGCTGTTTTACAGTTCGTATACCCTGTATGGCAGTGGGGAATAGGGACAAAGAATTGGGAACAGGGAAAAAAACTTTTACGAAATACCCAATGCGTAATCCTAACACCGAAAATTCTCACGTGCTGATTATCGAAGATTCAATAGTTGCAGCAGAACAGGTAGCCAGATATTTGAATGAACTGAATCTGCAAACCACCATATATACTAAGGGTGAGGGGGCAGTTGATGAAGCCATACGTCTTTGTCCAGTGCTGATACTTTTGGATATCCAGTTACCCAACTTATCTGGATGGGAAGTTCTAGGGCAGCTAAAAGCACATCCAGAGACTCAAAATATTCCTGTAATTGTCATTTCGGTAGTTGATGAGCGATCGCAAGCATTATCTTTAGGCGCAAGTGATTACTTCGTTAAACCTATTAGCCGCGACCAAATCCGCCAAACATTAAATAAACTTCAACACCCAGATCATTCCTCAACAAATGCACTGATTATTGCTCCCACAACTACCCCAATAGCCTCACCAATTGAACCGAACGCCCCACATCTCATCTTGCTGGCAGAAGATAACGAAGCCAATACTGCAACCATCTCCAACTATCTAGGTGCTAGGGGATATAACATAATTATGGCAAAAAATGGTCAAGCAGCTGTGACTCTCACTAAAGAACAACATCCCAAGTTGATTCTTATGGATATCCAAATGCCTGGGATGGATGGATTACAAGCCATACGTCTCATTCGTGCTGATCACCAGTTTATAGATACGCCAATTATTGCCTTGACAGCCTTAGCCATGCCGGGTGATAAAGAAAAATGTATTGCAGCTGGAGCCAATGACTATTTAACTAAACCAATAAAGTTGAAATTTCTAGTAGAGAAGATTCAACAACTATTAAATCAGGGAATAGGGAACTCTTAACAGGGAACAGGTGAGAGTGTAAGAGGTTGTTTGAAAAGTATTAGATGAAACCAATAATCTTCAGCAACCTAACCCCCCTTCCCCCCTTCCCTACGAGGGAATTGGGGTTTCAAAGCCTCTCCCCGCGTCGGGGAGAGGTTTGGAGAGGGGTTTATTTATACATTCAAAACTTTTAAAACATCCTCTAAGAGGGAATAGGGAAAACTGATAACTGATAACTGATAACTGATAATGGAAACGCCAGCAAAAATTTTAATTATTGATGACGAACCTGATAACTTTGATGTTATTGATGCACTATTAGATAGTGAAGGTTATGAATTAAGTTATGTTGCTAATGGACTGCAAGCCCTTAATCTCCTAGATTCTTTTCAGCCCGACGTGATTTTGTTAGATGTGATGATGCCGCAAATGAATGGCATTCAATTCTGTGAGAAATTCAAGTCAAATCCTCAATGGAAACATATTCCAGTGATTATGGTTACGGCTTTGAATTCCAAAGAAGATTTATCTGAATGTATAGCTGTAGGTGCTGACGATTTCATCAGTAAACCTGTGAATAGCATGGAACTGCGAGCGCGGGTGAGATCTATGCTACGCATCAAGCAACAATATGATGCTCTCCAAGAAACTATGCACTTTCGGGAAGACCTCTCTAATATGATTGTTCATGATTTGCGGAATCCCTTAACCTCAATTATTCTCTCTGCAGAAATGTTGCGCCTTGGCAATTTATCACCTGAACGTCAGTTTCAAAAAAGCAGTCAGATTATAGCATCTGGACAACAATTGCAATCGATGATTGATAGTTTGCTACTGATGGCGAAATTAGATTCGGGAAAGTTGATTCTTCAACGCACAGATATTGATATCTGTGAACTCTGTTCCTTAGCAATATCTGATATTCAAGCCGCTGTAATTCAGAAAAATATAGAACTAATAACTGATTTGCCTAAATTTGGTGGCAGTATTAGTTTGGATGTTGATTTGTTCCGTCGAGTAATTGATAATCTGCTCTCTAATGCGATTAAATTTACCAAACCAAATACTCAAATTGTTTTACACGCTGATTATCCAGCACCAGGACGAGCTAAAATTCAAGTAGCTGATTCAGGCTCAGGAGTGCAGGAAGAATTACGTCAAGTTATTTTTGAGAAATACGAAATCGGCAGTTTCAAACAAGCAGCATCTCAGATTGGCTTAGGTCTTGCTTTCTGTAAAATGACGGTAGAAGCACATGGCGGAAAAATCAAGGTAGAAAGTAATCAACCACAAGGAGCAATTTTTACAATTGAGATTTGATAGGAGGCAGGAGGCAGAAGGCAGAAGGCAGAAGGCAGAAGGCAGAAGGCAGAAGGCAGAAGGCAGGAGGCAGAATAAGAAATTTCTCCCCATCTCCCCATCTCCCCAGTCCCCAGTCCCTATTCCCCAGTCCCTATCTTCTCTCCATATCTGCTCAATGCTTGAAACAAATCCGCAATTTGAACTGGTTTACTAATGTAATCATCCATGCCAGCAGCCAGACAAATTTCGCGATCGCCCCGCATAGCATTAGCAGTCATGGCGATAATATAGGGGCGCTGATTAGCTTCCCATTGCTGACAGATTCTTTGAGTTGTTTCCAGTCCATCCATTTCCGGCATCTGCACATCCATCAACACCACATCATAAGTCTGACGATGCAAAGCTGTGAGAACTTCCAGCCCATTAGCTGCTACATCAGCCCGATAACCAATTTTCTTGAGCATTAATAAAGCAACTTTCTGATTAACTACTGTATCCTCTGCTAACAGAATCCGCAAAGGTAATTTTTCTGCCAAATACCAATCCAATTCTGGCGTTTTAGGCTGGGAAATATGAGCTTTAATTGGCTGATTCATCAAAATCTGGGACAGGGCATTATAAAGCTGAGATTGTTTGACAGGTTTAGTTAAATAAGCAGCTATCTGGATATCAGCACATTCTCGGCTAGTTTCCGCTTTAGCCAAGGAAGTGAGAATAACTAGGGGTATGGTTTGACAGTTTGATTGCTTGCGGATTTCCTGTGCCAAGGTGATTCCATCCATTTCCGGCATCCGAATATCTAAAATAGCCATATCAAACTGATTACCCAAACGCAGTTGTTCTAAGGCTTCCTGTGCTGAAGCAGCGATATAAGTTTGCATATTCCAAGACTCCGCTGTGAGCTTGAGAATTTTGCGGTGAGCCGGATTATCATCTACGATTAACAACCGCTTTCCAGCTAACTGCACTGAGTAAATCGATAATTCCTCGGAGGGAAAATCAATATCTCCTGGGGCGATAACAGTAAAATAAAATTTTGAACCCTGATCAGGCTGCAAAGAAGAAATTAGTGATTCATTTTGCCATCGCAGGTTGGGATTACCACCAATACATCCCTGACTTTCAACCCAAAGAGTACCGCCCATCATTTCACTTAACCGCTGGCTAATCACCAAGCCTAATCCTGTGCCACCATATTGTCGGGTGGTGGAAGCATCAGCTTGGGAGAAGGGTTGAAATAATCGCTGCATTTTATCTGCGGGAATGCCTATTCCTGTATCTTTGATGGCAAATAAAATTTCGTAAACAATGAAGACTGGCGATTGGGTAATAATTTTGGCAATTCCTGGGGCTGTATTGGCAATTGGTTTGGCGTGTACTGAGAGAATTACTTCTCCTGTTTTAGTGAATTTAATGGCATTGCCAAGAAGGTTCATCAGTATCTGACGCACGCGGGTCAGATCGCCAATGATTCGAGTGGGAACTTGAAGATCGATCAGATAAGCTAGTTCAATATTTTTTTCATCTGCTTTTGGGGCTAAGATATCAAGCACTTGCTCGATACAATTTCTCAAATTAAAAGATTGTTCTTCTAGTTCCAACTTGCCTGATTCGATTTTCGAGAAATCGAGAATATCATTAATGATGGTGAGCAAAGCTTCTCCACTAGACCGAATTGTTTCCACAAAGTCCTGTTGTTGGGGAGTGAGATTAGTATCTAACAGCACTCCTGTCATCCCAATAACAGCATTCATGGGGGTACGAATTTCATGGCTCATCATCGCCAAAAATTCACTTTTTGCGCGGTTAGCAGCTTCTGCTGCGTGTTTAGACTGTTCTAAGGCAGAGTTTTTTAAAGTTAGTTCTGCTCGTTGCCTGGTTTCTTGTTCTAGCAGTTGAGCTTGCGCTAAAGCAATACCCAATTGAGCAGCAACGGCTTCTAGTAATTCAATTTCTTCTGGAGTCCATTGGCGAAAATGGCTACATTGGTGTAAACCAATTATTCCATTGGCTTGGTCTTGATAAGAAATGCGAATTGCTAACATGGACTTGAGTCCAATTTCTCGACAAATAGGTTCAGTTGCCTGGAATAAGGGATCAATGTACACATCAGAGGAAGCGATCGCCTGATCCTGCATGATCAATGTTGTTACGTGGGGATTCCCTACTATAGGAATCTCCATCTTCATATTTAGGATAGAGGAGTAACCAGAGAGAACATACTCTGCTACCAGAGGAATATGGGGTATAGGTTCGCGAATATAAGAGTGAATCAGACAGCGATCTGCTTTAAAAGCTTGTCCAATTTCTGTGGCTGATGTTTCAAATATTTCTTGAATATCTAGACTTTGACGGATTTTTTCAGTGATTTTTTTTAGCAGTAAAGTTCGCTGCAATTCTTGTTCGAGTGCATATTTTACTTGCATACGTTCAGTAATATCGGTGTGTGATCCCACCATCCGCACTGCATTTCCTTCTTCGTCCCAGAGTGCTTGTCCCCGGTCAAGTATCCATTTATAGCTACCGTCTTTACACTGGACTCGATGCTCACTAATGTAAAAGGGCGTTTTCTTGGCTAAGTGATTTTGAATTACCTGTATGACCCCATCTATCTCTTCTGGATGAACTCGCTTAGACCATTCATCAACATGGTTGGTAATTTCATAGTCTTCATAGCCTAACATTTCTTTCCAGTGAGCAGAAAAGAAGACTTCGTTGGTTTTTAAGTTCCAGTCCCAAATACCATCATTATTACCTTGTAGTGCTAGTTGCCAACGTTCTTCTTTTTCCTTGAGCGCCGCTTCTGCTTCTTGCCGTTTGGTAATATCGTTTTGAATGCCGATAAAATGGGTTAACTCTCCATTGTCGTCATAAATAGGCGAAATACTCAATTCATTCCAAAACAATGTGCCATCTTTTCGATAGTTGCGAATGACAACATTGCAACTTCTTCCGGTTTTAATTGCTGTTCTTAGTTCATGTAATCCTGGTTGATTAGTTTCTTGACCTTGCAAAAATCTACAGTTGTATCCTATGGTTTCACTACAGGTATAGCCTGTAATTTGCTCAAAGGCTGGGTTGACGTAAATAACTGGATGATCTGGGTGTTTAGCATCAGTAATCACAATTCCGTTGTTGGTACTAGCAACAGCCCTTTCTCTCAATTTTAAGGTTTCTTCAACTAGCTTGAGGTCGGTAATATCAAACATGAAACCCCGCAGTATGATTGGGATTCCTTCTTCTTGAACTACATTCACGATATCTCTCAACCAAATAATTCTGCCATCTGCTGCGAATATCCGATATTCAAATTGATGATTTTTGCATTGTGCTGTTAGTTTTTGGCAAAATTGAATGGACTTTTCTCGATCATCTGGATGTAGATGATTCAACCAAAAATTTTCCTCATACCATTGTGAAATTGGGTAGCCTAGCAATGCTTCCGCTTGCAGTCCAACGTAAGTAAATTGCCAGTCTTTTATGTCTAATTCCCAGGGAATAACTTTGGTTGTTTCTAGTAATTGCCACAATCTATTTTCGCTGCTACGGAGGTTGATTTCTGTTTGTTTATGTTGAGATATAGTCTGAGTTAGTTCTTGGTTAATTGCAGCTATATGCTGTTGATTTACGAGGATGGCTTGAACAAAATAGGTTAATAATGTGAGTGTTCCTGTCCAGAAGATGCCAGCAACTAATACTACTGTGGGTAGGGGTGTGCGTAATTCTCTTAATAGTTCTGGGGTAGGAGAAATAATAATTTGCCACTTCAGGTTATAAGAATCAATTTTTACTGTTTGCTGCCACGGTGATTTTATCATCTGTCCACCATGACTGTAAATGAATTTCTGCCCGTCAAAAATTCGCATTTGATAACCATTAGGTGTCTTTAAAACCGAATCCAAGAGTGATTGTGTTTGAAAAACTCCTAAAATAAATCCATCAAATTTATTATTTACAAATAGGGGAATATATGCGGCAAAAACTCTACCACTCTGAACCAGATTAACTGTATTTATAAAAGTAATTTTGCGGTTATTTTTTGCTGCTTTTAATGCTATCTGTCGTTTGGTTTCTTGACTCAAATCCAGATTTCGTGCGGATTCATTTTCCGATTTGGGGACAATCCAGCGAACTTGATATGATGGATCAACCCATTGGATGGCTTGATAACCTTTGAAGTCTTCTATATAGTTGGTTGCATCTGCTGACCATTGCTGATAAGGAGTACCACCACTATTTTCCCAGCGTTGTCCCATGCGCTGTAGTGCGATAATTCGAGTATCTAATTCGTTGGTTAACTCTGTTTTAATTGTTGTCCCTTGCTGTTGAATTAGTTGTTGAATATGATTTTGCTCTTCTTTTAATAGTCTGTGCCAGATCATAGTTACGATAACTAAAGATAAAGTTCCTACTAATAGTGGTAGAAATTTTTGTCTGCTTAATAATTTAACTATTTTCAAGCTGTTATTTATTTTAAAAATATCCATGTCATTAGTCATTAGTCATTAGTCAGGGAATAAGGAATAGGTAACAGCAATAACAGAGAATTGACCCATTTCTTATTCGTTTTAAGAAGTGGCAATAACAAAACAATTACGACCTGATTGTTTGGCCTGATAAAGAGCTTGATCAGCCTTGGAAATTAAAGATTCAGGATAAAGTTGGTCATTAGGAATCAAGGTAGCAATTCCTAAGCTGATGGTAACATATTGGCTAACTTGAGAACTAATGTGAGCAATAGCAGCACTTGTGATTTGGGATCTAATTTCTTCAGCTATGTGAACTGCTCCTTCAGTATCTGTATGGGGAAGAATTAATACAAATTCTTCTCCTCCATAACGTGCTACTAAATCAGCAGGACGATTTATGGATTGATTAATAATATAGGCTACTTGTTTCAAGCACTCATCACCAGCAGGATGTCCATAAGTATCGTTATAATTTTTGAAAAAATCGATATCGCACAAAATTAAAGATAATGGTAATTTTTCCCTTTTCAGTCGTTTCCATTCCTGAAATAATACTTCATCAAAACAACGACGATTGGCAATTTGAGTTAAACCATCTATATTTGCTAGTCGTTTCAATTCTTGGTTAGCCGCTTCTAATTGTTGATAAATATGTGCTTGTCGAATACCTATGACTAGCTGATCTGCTAGTTGTTTAAGCAAATCTATCTCTAACTGCTGCCATTGACGGGGTTCAGAACATTGATAAGCAACTAATAATCCCCACATATTTTTACCTTGGACAATGGGAACAACTAAATTAGCTTTGGCTTGCAACTCACCAAGTAAATCAAGTTGACATTGGGGAAAACCTGCCGCATAAATGTCGTTAACAACATAAACAGTACCTTTTCTATAGTCTTGTCGACATTTTTCCACGAAATAGCAATCTTTGATTTCTTTTCCTAATGTAGGTTGCCATTCAGAACCTACTGATTCTACCAACACAATTCCGCTACCATCTGGCTGCAAACGATAGACAATTACCCGGTCAGTTTGCAGCAATTTGCGGACTTCAGTGACGGTGGTGTTGAGAATTATCTCTAAGTTTAAAGATTGACGAATTTTATGAGTAATTTTAGCAATTAGTTGTTCTTGTTCTATCTTGTGCTTTAATTCTTTCATAGCCCAACTCATCTGCAACAGACGACGAACTCTCTGACGCAATACTGCCCAATGAATTGGTTTAGTAATATAATCACTCGCACCAACAGCAAAGGCTTTGTCCACAGAATCTGGGTCATCCAGTCCTGTAATCATCAATATCGGAGTTGTTTGGCCAAAGTCATCTGTAAAGTTGTCCGTAGCCAGGGCTTGCAATTGAGCGCAGCAAGTAAAACCATCCATAACAGGCATCATGGCATCTAAAAGCACAATATCTGGATGTAATCGAATATAAATATCTATGGCTTCCTTGCCATCACTAGCTTCTATGACCTTGTAGCCTTCTTTTTGCATAGCTTGGCGTAGCTGCATCTGTATAACTAGGTCATCGTCTACGACCAAAACCAAGGGTTTATTTGTGTGTAAGGAAATAGTCATACAAATTCAGTAGAGCGAAAAGTTTTCAGTGAAGACAGGGTTCGGGGTGAACAACTATGACTGTATTTTCACGAGCATTCCATCTGCAAAGCTAACTTTACTTTCTCATATTCGGTTTCCATCTGCTGTAATATTTTTGGACATTGGTCAATAGTTCCATTCTGATTGAGAGTTTCCATATTTTTGCAAAGATTAGATAACTGGATAGCGCCCACGGAAGCACTGCTAGACTTAAATTTGTGAGCTAATTGTTTAATTGTAATTGTGTCTGCTTGCTTGATCGCTACGCTTAGAGCTACTAACAATTTTTCAGCTTCTCGTAGATAAGTGTTCATTAATTCGGATAAGAAAACAGTAGCATCTTCACCTGCCATATCCCTAACTGATTGCAGGATACGAAGATCAATTGCCGCATCCGGACTGGAGGCAGCTAGTTTTTCGACTGGCTTTACTTCTTGCTTTAGTTCTGGGTGGTAAATGTTAAAAAATGATTGTTTATTTAAACTTTTTTTGCAGTCTAATGGACATTGGGTGAGTACCCTAACTAGTTCTTCTAATCTAATTGGCTTGCTGATATAATCATCCATGCCTGCCTCAAGACAAATTTCTTTGTCACCCTGCATTGCATTTGCAGTCATGGCAATAATTCGTGGTTGTTCGTCCCAATGCCACATCCGGATTTGTTTAGTGGCCTCTAACCCATCCATTTCTGGCATCTGCACATCCATCAAGATCACATCATAGGATTGACGATGCAAGGCAGATAATACTTCTAACCCGTTGCCTGCTACATCGGCTCTCAAACCCAGCTTGGCCAAAACTAAAGTCACCATTTTCAGGTTAACAGGATGGTCTTCTGCTACTAAAATCCGTATTGGCAAATCACCTAAATAGGGAAAGGTTTGGACAGCATTTTTGTCTACACGGCTAAATTTAATCGGTTGCTGATTAATAAGATTGAGCAAACTGTTATAAAGTTGGGATTGTTTAATGGGTTTATTGAGGAAAGCTATTCCTTCTCTGGGGGTATCTGGATCTTCTTCTGGCTGGTTGATATCTTTTAATAGTAGCAAAGGTAGTGTGTGGGCATTTGGTTGTTGACGTATTTCTCTTGCTAATGCCAAACTATCAATTTCAGCAAATTGCATATCTATAATTGTAATGTCAAATTGTTCTTTTTGCAGGCATGACAATACTTCAGCAGCTGATTTCACTGTACGTACTAACATTCCCCAAGACTCAGCTTGCATTGTTAAAAATTGCCGATGAACCGGATGGTTTTCCAGAATTAGTAACTGTTTGCCGTTGAGTTGATTTGCTGAATTGATGAAGTTGATTGGTTCAGAATGAGGATCTGTGGGGACTGTGATTGTGAAATGAAAAGTAGAGCCTCGATCTATCTGGCTTTCCACCCACATTTTTCCCCCCATAATTTCACTTAATCGGTTGCTGATGACTAAGCCTAATCCTGTGCCGCCATATTTGCGCGTCATGGAGGAATCAACTTGACTAAAAGGCTTGAATAGTCGATCTATTTTTTCTGGGGCAATACCAATACCTGTATCTTTAATGGCAAACTCGATTTCATAGAGTGGGAAAGTCTGCTCTGGTGTTGCTGTTGCTAATTGTTTTGCTGTGACGGTGACAATGACTTCGCCTCTATTGGTAAATTTGACAGCATTACTCAGCAAATTCACTAAAATTTGTCGTAGACGGGTAATGTCTCCAATGATAATGTTGGGTGTCTGGGGAGTTAATAAATAAATTAGTTCTATTCTCTTAGCTGCTGCTTGGGGAGCTAATAAATCTAAAGACTCTTCTACACAATTGCGTAAACTAAAAGGCTGTGCTTCTAAATCTAGCTGGTCAGATTCTATTTTTGAGAAGTCAAGAATATCGTTAATTATTGATAGTAGAGCATCTCCACTGCTGCGGATGGTGGTGACAAAATCGCGCTGTTGTGAGTCGAGGTTTGTATCAAGTAGTAACCCGGTCATGCCAATAACGGCATTCATGGGAGTACGGATTTCATGGCTCATCATGGCCAAGAATTCGCTTTTAGCTTTGTTGGCACTTTCTGCTTGTCGTTTCGCTTGTTCTAGGGCAGAGTTTTTAACAGTTAGTTCTTGACGCTGTTGTTTTTCCTGTTCTAAGAGATCAGCTTGAGAGATGGCAATTCCTACTTGTGCTGCGACTGCTTCTAGTAGTTCAATTTCGTCTTGTGTCCAACTACGGAAGCGATCGCACTGATGTAAACTAATTGCTCCATTCGGTTCTCCTTGATAGGATGTGCGAATTGCTAACATGGATTTCAAACCAATTTCCCGACACATTGGTTCCATAGTTTTTAATAAGGGATCTGCATACACATCTTCCGAAGCGATCGCTTGATCCTGTGTAATCATTACTTCTCCATAAAGATTGCCGGGAATGAAAATTTCTAAATTCAGTAAGGATTCATAACCTATATCTAAATGTTCAGCAACTACAATAATTCTAGGTATAGGATCAGCAATATAACTGTGAATCAAGCAGCAATTCACCTGGAAAGCCTGGCTAATTTGATTGGCTGTAATTTGAAAAATTTTTTGTGTATTTAAACTTTGGCGAATTTCTTCTGTAATTTGTTTTAGTAGCAATGTGCGATTAAATTGTTGTTGCAGTGCTGTTTCTGCTTGTTGACGAGCGAGTTCACTACCTACCCATTGTGCCATCAGCATCAATAGCTCTTTTTCTCCTGATTTAAATGGCTTTTGTCGAGGTTTACGACTGGAGAAACTGAGAGCGCCATACAATTTTCCCCCGATCATGATTCTGATGCCAATGTAAGCTTCTATCTTGAATATTTGATAGGCTGGATGCTTGCACCATTCAGAAGCACCAGCGTGAATAATGGTAATAGGTGCGTCTGTATTTATAACTTCATTGCAAAACGTCTGTCGGATATCAAAAGTATCTCCTGATTGTAGTGAATTATCTGGGGTTTGAGCAAGTAATACGTGATAGCATTGATTGTCATCGATATGGCCAAGAATACCCAATTCCATATCAAATGTTTGACAGCCTAGAGCTAAAAAACCTTGAAACCGTGATTCAAAATCTAAATTTTGAGATGCTACTTCATATAAAATTCGCAGGGCAGCTTCACTTTGTTTTAATTCTAATTCGGAGATTTTCCGTTCAGTAATATCTCGATATTTCCATAAGTGACCACAATAATTTTCTTCCGGAAAAATCGGTATATAATAACGTTCTAATATCCGACCATCTGCAATCATCAGTTCATCAACAACAACACGCCCATCTGATTTTATTCTTGATACTTGCTCAAGAAAATTTTCTGGTTCGGCAAATAATTCTTTTTTTTCTGCTGTAAATTTAGTTCCATTTACTCCAATCCAATCTTCGGGTAAATCCTGAATACCAAACATATTACAAAATTCTTGATTGATCAAAACTATTTGGTTTGATTCATTTTCTACCAGAACACCAGCTTGCAAGTTTTCAATCAATGCTGTCATCTGTGAGGTTGTAGCACGTAATTTTATTTCTGCTTGCTTGCGAACTGCAATCTCTGCGTGTAGTTGTTCATTGGCAACACTTAAAGCTTCAGTCCGCAATTCCACCCGGTTCTCTAGTTCCGCATTAAGTTCACGAAATTCTGTTTCTATATGTTGGCGTTCTCTAATTTCGTTATGTAGTTCTTTGTTTATTTGCTCTAATTGTTTCGGACTGGGTAGAGATATAGCGATAGGTATCAAATGTATTAGTTCTATGGCTGTATAGCAGGAAATCAGGGCTGCAATTGCTTTAATAGTACCAGATAGCCAATAATATGGATACCAAAGTGTCCATATTGCTATTAAGTGGGTTGTACCGCAAGAAATAATAAAAGCTCCAAATAAGGCAAATATACTCCTGAATGGTAAATCAGGACGCTGTTTAATAAATTCCAGTATCACCAGAGGTATGGAAAAATACGCTAGTGCAATTAGTCCATCGGAAATGATGTGCAGAGACACCAAATCTTGTTTCCACAGGTAGCACTGTCCATGAGGAACAAACATTGTTATCAAAAATAAGTTATTAAAAAAGTTCAACATGGCTGCTCCCTGGAAAATAGCGACGACGAGATGCAGATTTTATCAGATGGTTCTATTAGACCTGTTTGATGTCATCTTGTCTATCGGGCATTGGTGTGAAGCCAAGATTTAATTGCTTGTTATTCTAAGCAATTTTACTATTTATATCATGTCTGGCAAACTAGTAATGATTATTACCGCATATGTGCAGAAATCTGTCAACTCTCTCAAGCACTGCTCAGAGCTAGAACGCTCTCCTGCTACGTTAATTAACAGACAACTAGTCAAAATTAAATATAAAACTACAGCAGGAGTCAGGAGTCAGGAGTAAAACTGGCTTTGTGTATAGGTTTGAACTTAGATTCTGTACCTCATTGAACTGCAATCTGCTGTAACTACTGGCAAATGGAAGTGGCTCAGTTATGTTCATCAAGCCCACAAAGGGCTATCAATACTATCACATATAAATATTAACAGCAGCCCAAAGTCAGCAAGCCTGACTTTGGGCGCTAATTACCCTATATTTCATATTTCTAATCCAAAACACTCAGTGAATTAACCCCACTTTTCACAGTGGGGAGTCAACATCAGTTACTTGCACTTGCGATATTTAATGTGATAAACCAAACCACGGTGAGCTAGGTCAAAGGAGTCAACGGTCGCCATCCCTTGACCATTAGCGATCATTGCAGCATTCACTCGCATATTTACACTATCGCCACAGCCTGACCAGACATCACCCACAGTCACTAATTTATCTCGAACGTTGTAGTCAGCTTCGCCTCTAAATGTCCTGGAAAAAACAGGGCCACGCTGACCAGCAAAAAAATACTCTGCTCTCAGTCTGCCAGTTGTGGAGGGAGCAACATACCCCCGATAATCAGCATCGTAGAGGGAAACTTGAAAGCCTTGGGGTACTTGAATCGGAATGCTCAAGTTACAGCTTTTGCGTGTTTCTGCTGATTTATTCCCTAGAGCTATAAATTTATCAAATAGAATACTTAGCTCTTGACCATCGGGGCTGACGTTTACACTAGCAGACCCTTCAGGGCAACCGTTACCACCATATTCTGCGTTTAAAATTTTCACTTTGTCGTTAGCAAAGGCGGGGCCGACAGAAGCCGTCATGAGTGTAGCCGCAGCTAGAAAAGTTTGTACAAACTTGACAGATGTATTCTGGAAATTTTGATGCTTCATAACTCACCTATTTTGAGTAGGTTAAATAGTGTTACAGCAGTTTTCATGTATTTAGACCACACCCTAAATTAATATATTTCTTCCTTTGCGCCTAATCTTACGAAAGATGCCTATGGCTGCCGTAAGGGATAGGCTAAGAGCAATTGAGCGAAACTATCATTCAAATTGTGGTTTGTTTACCTGAAAATGACTGTAAGTGAAGAACTTTAGACCAAAGCTGTTATGTCAACAACTTTACAAATATCAAGACTGAGATTAGTTTGAATTTGATTCCGAGCAAACCAAATTAGCAAACAAACTTAACCTTTTTCTCATAATTCTGCACTTTTGTATTTGTTTCCAGCCAGAAGTATTAAATTATCCACATTTATACCAGGAGTCAGGAGTAAAACCCTTTTGTAGTGGGAGTTTCATTATCAATTGATGTCCTAACCACCCTGTCCATGGCTTTAACCAATCTTTGTGATGAGAATTTCTGTAATTTTCTCAACGCATCTTTTCCCATAAGAGAATTCCACTCCATATGTTGAGGCAATATAGGAATCATATTTGATTCTTGAAAAACACTCCGTACACTTCCCCTGTTCCCTCTCTACACAGATCAAAAATCAAATACCAGTCCTATATGGCACTCTAATTCAATAAATCACGCCACAAAAAAGGGCAGGATTTTCATCCCACCCCCCAAAAAATAAGAGAAATATTCTGTTGCTGATTAACCCAATAATGCCTTAGCTTTAGCTAACACATTATCAACTGTGAAGCCAAACTTCTCCAGACAAATACCACCGGGAGCGGAAGCACCAAAGGTATCAATACTCACGGTATCACCTTCAGTCCCAATATACTTATGCCAACCGAAGCTACTAGCTGCTTCCACAGAAAGACGCTTGGTGACTGCTTTAGGTAGAATTGATTCTTTGTAAGCTGCATCTTGTGTATCAAACAAGGTGGAAGAAGGCATAGAAACAACGCGCACTTTCTTACCTTCAGCAGTGAGTTTTTCTGCTGCGGTGACACAGAGGCTTAATTCTGAACCAGTACCAATTAAGATGATATCTGGTGTACCAGCACAATCTACAATCGTGTATGCGCCCTTAGCTACACCTTCAATAGATGTACCAGCTAAATTGGGAACATTTTGACGGGTGAAAGCCAAGAGAGTGGAAGCATTAGCTTTGGATTTGGCGATCGCTATGCTATAAGCACCAGAGGTTTCGTTTCCGTCCGCAGGACGAATCACAGTCAAATCCGGAATTGCACGCAAAGAAGCTAAAGTTTCAATGGGTTGGTGAGTTGGACCATCTTCACCTTGACCAATTGAATCATGAGTCATCACCCAAATTGAGCCAGCTTCAGAAAGCGCAGCCAAGCGGATGGCAGCACGCATATAATCTGTAAAAATCAGGAAGGTCGCACCATAGGGAATTAAGCCTGAACCATGCAACGCGATACCGTTACAGATTGCGCCCATAGCGTGTTCCCGGACACCAAAGTGAAGATTCCTGTTTTGGAAATGTCCTTTCTGGAAGTCGCCAAAACCTTTGATTTCAGTCAAATTGGAGTGAGTGAGGTCAGCAGAACCACCGATGAGTTCAGGTAACACGGCCGCCAACTTGTTGAGACAGATTTCTGAATGTTTACGGGTGGGCTGCGCTTTATCTTCGGCTGTGTAGGTAGGTAGAACTTTGTCCCAACCTTCGGGCAGTTTACCGCTAACGAAACGTTCAAATTCTGCGGCTTCAGCGGGATATTTAGCCTTATAGTCAGCAAAGGTCTTGTTCCATTCACCTTCGGAAGTTGCACCACGTTCTACAGCCTTACCTAAATGGTTGAGGACATCTTGTGGAATTTCAAAAGGTGCGTATTCCCAATTTAAGTTTTTGCGGGTTGCGGCTGTTTCGTCAGAACCCAATGCAGCACCGTGAATACCAGCGGTGTTTTGCTTGTTGGGAGAACCATAACCGATGGTGGTTGTCACCTTGATCATGGTGGGTTTGTCGGTGACAGCTTTTGCCGCTTCAATAGCTTTGGAGATTGCGTCTAAATCGGTGTTACCGTCTTTAACGTGCAGAACGTGCCAGCCGTAAGCTTCAAACCGTTTAGAAACATCTTCAGTGAATGCCACATCTGTAGAACCATCAATGGAGATGTGGTTGTCGTCGTAGAGTGCGATGAGTTTACCTAAACCCCAGTGTCCAGCGATAGAAGCCGCTTCACCAGAAATTCCTTCCATGTTGCAACCATCACCCAAAATTACATAGGTGTAGTGGTCTACAATTTTGGCATCGGGTTTGTTAAATTTAGCGGCGAGGTGTGCTTCTGCTATGGCTAAACCGACTGCGTTAGCAATACCTTGACCCAAAGGACCAGTGGTTACTTCTACACCAGCTGTAACAAAGTTTTCTGGGTGTCCAGGAGTTTTAGCTCCCCATTGACGGAACTGCTTGATATCTTCAATACCGACGCTATCGTAGCCTGTCAGGTACAGCATGGCATACTGTAACATAGACCCGTGACCAGCAGACAAGACGAAGCGATCGCGGTTGAACCATTTGGGATTTTTGGGGTTATACCGCATGAATTTATCCCAAAGGACGAAAGCCATCGGAGCAGCGCCCATCGGCAGTCCAGGGTGTCCCGATTTGGATTTTTCTATGGCATCAACAGCCAAGAAGCGAATCGAGTTAATACAAAGTTCTTCGAGGGATTGGGTTGCAACAGCCATAATTTCTTGTTTTTAACGACGGGTTAGGACTCTTTGTAGCTTTCTGTTTCTGGGGTCATTATAAAGCGATCCCACCATCCACATCATCCCATTCCTGCCTGTAGATGGACAAGCGGGATCTTCTGAGTTTCAGGTGATGAATACAGCTAATAATTTGGTCATGCCAAACCCTTGGTTCAGCTGGGAATGATATATATAATACGCTCCACAGGTTTACTTCAGGAGGCTGGGGATTGGGTACTGGGGACTGGAGACTGGGGATTGGGGACTGGGGAGAATTATCTTCTGCTTGTCAACTGTCAACTGCCAACTGCCAACTGTCACCTGTCACCTGTCACCTGTCACCTATTCCCAAAATTACTGGTATTTCTTAAAGGCCAAAGTGACGTTATGACCACCAAATCCAAAGGAGTTGGATAGTGCTACTTCTACTTTTTGAGCGCGGCTGGTGTGGGGTACATAATCTAAGTCACATCCTGGATCGGGGTTATCCAAATGGATGGTGGGGGGAATTTGGTCATTGGCGATCGCCAAGACTGTCGCTACTGCTTCTATTCCTCCTGAACCACCTAACAAATGACCTGTCATGGATTTAGTAGAACTAATTGCTATCTTGTGGGCATAATCATCGCCCAAAGCCTTTTTAATTGCTGCTGTTTCTGTGACATCATTGGCTGGGGTGCTGGTTCCATGAGCATTGATATAGCTGATCATTGCTGGTGTCAGTTCACCATCTTTAAGTGCCAGTTCCATTGCTCTAGCTGCACCTAAACCACCAGGTACTGGGGAGGTCATATGGTAAGCGTCGCAGGTCATGCCATAGCCTACCATTTCCCCATAAATACGAGCGCCACGACCCAGGGCGTGTTCTAATTCTTCGAGAATTAAAATTCCCGAACCTTCACCCATAACAAAGCCATCCCGATCTTTGTCAAAGGGACGACAGGCAGTATGGGGGTCATTCTTTGTGGAAAGCGCCCTGGCTGCTGCAAATCCTGCTACCGATAATGGTGTTACTGCTGCTTCTGCTCCGCCACAAATCATTGCTTGAGCATATCCATTTTGAATTAAGCGAAAAGCATCACCAATGGCGTTGGAACCAGCCGCGCAAGCTGTAACAGAACAGGAATTTGGACCTTTTGCACCAGTATGAATTGCTGTTAATCCGGCTGCCATGTTGGCAATCATCATCGGTATCATGAATGGACTACAGCGATCAGGCCCCCGGTTCAGGTAGATTGTTTGCTGGTCTTCTAATACTTTAATTCCTCCAACGCCTGAACCGATCATGACACCTATTTGTTCGGCGTTGAGGTCATTGATAACTAATTGCGCGTCTGATATAGCCTGTTTAGAAGCTGCGATCGCAAATTGGGCAAACCGATCTGTGCGCTTGGCTTCTTTGCGCTCCATGTATTCCTGCGGATCGAAGTTTTTCACTTCCCCCGCAATGCGGCAATCGTGTTTAGACGCATCAAATGCTGTGATGTAGTCTATGCCATTACGTCCGCTTAACAATCCTTCCCAATATTCAGATGGTGTGTTCCCAATAGGAGTAATCGCGCCGACACCAGTTACAACAACGCGCTTACGTTTATAGTCTGTCATGATTCAGTTAAAGGTGGCGAAAAACCAGCAAGTAAAACAATTAATATTGCTGTTAGCGTAGTTGGGCATAGCCCGTGGCAAGTTACGAGTTCTGAGCCAAGTAATTTTGGTTGGTAACTGGCTAGTGGTAATTGGTGATTTTCAACCCACTACCCATGACCTATTACCAATTACCCATTACTACCCGCACTCAGCTAAAGTTTTAAGCAGATGCAGTAGCTTTTTCGTTAATATAGTTCACCGCATCTTCAACTGTTGTAATTTTCTCGGCAGCTTCGTCAGGGATTTCAATGCCAAATTCTTCTTCCAAAGCCATAACCAACTCAACAGTATCCAAGGAATCAGCACCTAAATCTTCAGAAAAAGTCGATTTTAGCTTGATTTTATCGATCTCGGTACTCAGTTGTTCTGCGACAATTTCCTTGACTTTCTCAAAAATCTCTTCTTTCTCTTTTCCACTCATAGATAAAAGTCCTTAACCAGTTGTTATGATCTGCTCTTTATGGGCAATGTTTTTTTGAGCATATACATCTTATCGGAAAGGGTGATCCTGAGTACAGTTATCAGTTACCAGTTATCACTGTTCATTGTTCACTGCCTCCTCATCCCCTACCCCCCAAACTCTCTGTCCACCGAAAACTTTTCAATTTATTGATTGTTAGATTTGTTGTACCAGGGCGATCGCTACCCTCTAACTCAAACATAATTTTATGCTATCTCAAACCCTAAAATACGCTTACTACCCCGGTTGTGTTGCTCAAGGAGCTTGTCGGGAGCTTTATCTATCTACTCAGGCACTTACCCAAGCTTTGGGTATTGAACTCATTGAACTCAAAAAAGCTGCTTGCTGCGGTTCGGGTACGTTTAAGGAAGATTCCCAATTGTTAGAAGATACCGTTAATGCTAGGAATATCGCTCTAGCGGAAGAATTAAATCTACCTCTTCTCACTCATTGCAGCACTTGTCAAGGTGTCATTGGTCATGTTGATGAACGTCTCAAAGGATGCCAAACAAGTAATCCAACTTATGTTGATCAAGTTAATGGGCTGTTAGAAAAAGAAGGTTGTTCTCCTTATCGGGGTAGTACAGAAGTTAAACATCTCCTCTACGCTTTAGTCACAGATTACGGTTTAGAGGAAATTACCAACCGTGTCACCCGCAAGTTATCTAACCTCAAATGTGCAGCGTTTTATGGCTGTTATCTCCTCCGCGCTCAAAAATCTATGCCCTATGATGATCCGTTTCAACCAGAAGCAATGGAAAATGTGTTTCGGGCTGTGGGGGCAACGCCCATATATTATCGTGGTCGTACCCAATGTTGTGGTTGGCCTCTTTCTAGTTATGCGACTACCGAATCTTTTAAAATGGCAGGAATGCACATTGAAGAAGCTATATCAAGCGGTGCTGATTGTATTGTTACTCCTTGTCCCCTGTGTCACCTAAATTTAGATTCTCGTCAACCAGAAGTAGAAAAGGTCATTGGTAAAAAGTTAGGTTTACCAGTTTTACATTTACCTCAATTAATTGCTTTGGCTTTAGGAGTTAGTCCTAAAGAATTGGGTTTAGAAAGACATATTGTTTCGACAAAACCAGTGTTAGAAAAATTGGGATTTTAGGTAATGGGTAATGGGTAATGGGTAATGGGTAGTTCTTGATTTTTTACCATTACCCTATTTCTTTAGTTTCACTCCTGACTCCTGATAGCGTAGCGTGGCGTAAGCCATATTCTGCTGTATGTGGTGATTCGCATTCTTAATTGGAAAAAAACTCAAGATAACGAAATTGCATCAACTAGAACTTTACCACCTTCGTGAAAATCAATACTAAGATGATAATCTTGAAGTAGTGCAGTTCCTATCAGTGGACGACGACCCATAGCTAAAACTGCCACATCGCGCTCTATACCATTCCATAAAATAGTTGCCAGATAAACATCAGTTGCAATGTTTGAATTATCTGCAAGATTGGCGTTAATCCTGGTAACATAAGTCAACCCAAGTTTGGCTATTGCAGCAGGTGGCAAAGTCAAAAAACCTTCAAATCCTGTATCTACTATGCACTTAATTTCTATGTTTGGATTTCCTGGAAGACATAAAATTATACCTATTTGAGCTTGAAGCCCAGCTACAGTTCCATTTATCACTCTACCGTCCTAACCAATGTACCACCAACTGCATAGACGGCATTAAACCCAATTCTTTCCGTCCAAAGTGCTGCATCTGCTTGTTTGCTTCTTAGCCGCAGACTCGTTGCAAGTAAATCATCACCTATTTCATATTCGCCAGTCTCAACATTTATTGAGATAATTTTGCCAATATTTTCTGGTGTTTCTACTTGAGGACGAATGCTATTTTCATAAAGTTCTTTGCCACGTTGGGTAATTTTATCGTCACTAAGTTTGGGCTTGGACATACAGCCAATATCCTTTCTCTTCAAATTCCATATTTTTCTATCCCAATTGTAAAACAGTCGAATTCGCAAACAACAAATTCAATTTGACTGTCTCCGGGAAGCCATGGAAGATGTGCTTCGCACCGCGTCTTAACTACCCTGTTTGTTGCTACATCACTTCCTGTTTTTATGAATTACAATTGGGTCAACATTTTATGCGTTTATGATTAATTCCCAAGCATTGCGATATTCTGCTGAACGAGGTTTGCGCTGTCTTTTTTCAGCCTCCACAAGATGTATTTCACTTCCATAGCTAATAAAAACATCCACAGGAAAAATATAAAAAAGGTCAAGGTTTTCTACATATACCAACGCAAAATCAAAATCAGAGGGTTGATAAATATCCCTAATCATGATCTGTCTATTTGTTTTTGTGCGTCGATTATCTACTACATAATTACCAGAAGGTTCATCAAACCAAGCATATTTGACTTGTATTTTAATTAAATTTCCCCCAACGTCAAATACTAAATCGTAAGGTAGTCTATCACCAACAGGTTTTAAAACTCCCCAACCACGTTTTAAGGCATGAAGAATAGCTGCTTGTTCTGCTATGTCTCCTCTCAGCTTTGTGTCCATATTAATTGCAACTGCCAATACTATACATACCCAAAACATCTAGCTTGGGAAGCTACAGATCACTTCTCTAGCTAGAATTAGGTAATTTTTGAAGTCCAGAAATTCAATAATTAAAGCTTGTCTTTAATTTCTTCCCAGACATGGATAACACCTTCAATCCAGCCTTGGTCATAAATTTCATATTCAAAATCATCCTCTTTTTCATATCTTTGATAGTTATAAGCCTCTAACCAAACACTTACAGGTACTCCGTGAATCATTCCTGGAAATTGCTCATCTATATCTCCTCCCTCACCAACATACTTAAGTGTTGGATAATTTAGTTTCTCTGTTGCGTCTGTTAACCCATCCTTAAAACCAGTTTCCTTCCACTTAGCACTTATTTCTTGCTTCTCTTTTCGCAACCGTGCGATCGCTTTTTCAATTGCTGGAATATCCGTCTTTACCTTAATTTCTTCAATCTGAACTGCTAAATCAATTGCTTGTTGACATATACCAGAAACGTTAAGGTTCTCTTTAAAGGTTTGCAAACGCTCATGGAGATTATCGGGAAGTGTGATTGTAATTCGTTGAGCCATGTTCATACATACTGCCTTACTAAGTATTTACTTGAAATTCTAGTACATACTTTCGTCTATAGTCAATACTGTTTAAGTTTTTATTTTTTGGTAAATACTTTTAGGATTAGTATTTACTATTTTTCCATAGGCTTCAAATACCACATAAAACAAAACCCTGCAATCAATTAAGATTACAGGGCTTTGTTTTTTAATTTGGTGGCGGGAAGTGGATTTGAACCACTGACCTTCGGGTTATGCTTACCAACTACAACTTTCGTTGCCTAGTTAAACTAGTTTGTGGTCTGGACTGTCCCTTCACCCTCGTCATTAACGTTAGGGTGTCTGCCTTCCAGTCTCTACACCTTCCCCATTTCTGGAGCTTGGTTCGGGATTACCGCGCTATTGGCTTCCCCGAGTTTGACAGATAAACACACACAAGTTACTTCGTGTGCCGCCCAATACAAGACTAACTGATAAGCGTTTAGTTAATCTTAAGTCTTGAGCCCGACGAGCTACCAGGCTGCTCTATCCCGCGTTGCTTTTGTCTCTCGACTTCTTTAATATAACGCGAAGTCAAAAGTTTGTCAACTACAAAAGCGATAATTCTCCAATTACCTCCAAACGCTTGTATTTCCCCAGGTTCATAAACTTCTCGGCCAGGCTTTGGGCGATGCTGGGACTAATCCAACCCATTTGTTGAAGCAAATGAATAGCTACGGCATATTTGGCGCGTTTAGCACCATCCATAACTTTAATAGCCAATCCCATACCTTCACCAAGTCTGCCAATGCACTGTACTCCTTCGGCTCCAGCTTTACTGACCAATTCTCCTGGAGTTAAGCGCATCAGTTCTGTGTCGAATTCGCCTTCCCCAGCCACCATAGTAGGATGGTGATTCATGGCGCGGACAATGCGTTCCATATCCAAGTTATTGCTGGAGGCGAGTACAGCATATAAAGAGGCCATGTGACCGAGTTGCATAAGATATGTAGGTGCGCCGCAGTCGTCATGAACACCGATAAATTCTGCCGCTGGCATTCTTAGTAAATCTGCCACCTTAGTCAGAATTAACTGCTGGACTGGGTGTTTGCGGTCTAAATAGTTAGTTAAAGGCCAATGGCGTTGCTGACAAACTGCTAACATTCCGGCGTGTTTACCAGAGCAATTGTATTCTAAACTACTGCGCTTACCTTGAGGAATGGGACAGTGTAAAGCAGTGGGGTCAAGGTCAGCCCGCCAGAGGATGTTAAATACTTGCCGCACCTGTTCCATGCTGCCTTTGTGGGAACTGGTCATAATTGCCAAGTCGCGATCGCTCAAATCATACCGTTCCAGTGTGCCTGTGCTGGTGACAGCCAATGCCTGAAATGGTTTGAGGGCAGAACGGGCAAATGCAGCGGTTTCAGCGTTGCCAGCAACAGACAGAACTCGTCCCCGTTCGTCGCTGACTACAGCCTGGACTATATGCCTAGATTCGATAATACCTTCACGCAGCAACCGGACTTCCAGTGCTGTGGCTTGTGTTCTTTTTCCCATTGTCATGGGTTTATATCTATTTTGTGAATTGTTCAGTTGTCAGTGGGAAAAGGCAATAGGCACTCTTGCCATAGGAAATAGTTTATTATCCCCTGTTTCCTGTCAAGAGTTCCCTGTTCCTAATGAGTAATGACTAATTACTTATGACTAATTTATAACAAATGCCAAACTATAGTCCCAATAAGATACATTAAAGCCAAGACAGCAAAGGTAATTTGTAAGCGTTGGAGAATGGGTTTAATTTCGTAGGAGACAATGAGGCGATCGCGGGTGATAACTTCCTGGGGTTTTGTCCAAGTTTGTCCATCATACCAACCGGATTCTTCATAAAATACTGTGGTGCTGTAGAGGCGATCGCGCACATAGAACCAACCCAAATACAACCGCACTAATACCAGCACTATCCCCACACTAGCAGCGGCTGCCCCACAGAGGATAAAATGAACAATCTGCTTTTGTGGAGGAAAGCTGGCCGCTGCTACTGGTCCTGCCACTGCCCAAGACCAACCCCAAATCCAAAAAATCTTGGTGAGATAACTACGCCAGCTTAAGGTAGTATCCCGAAATAGCCAGGAATTTTTTAATTCTTCGTACTCATTCAGCGGTTGTTGTTCTGTCGGAACTGGGCAGTTAGAAACCGAGGATCTCATCATCTTTGCTTATCCTCAACCTAATCAGAGTTTGGTAACGATATGCGTTCTGCATGAATCCAGAACGCTTCTAAATTATAAAACTCCCGTTCCTTGGGCATCATGATGTGAACGATCACGTCGCCATAGTCTTGCAGTACCCAACTTCCCTCAGCTTTTCCTTCGGTTCTTAAGGGACGGCGTTGCAGGTCGGTTTCGACTTTATCTTCTATGGCTGCGGCGATCGCTCTGACTTGGACCCTAGAATAGCCAGTCATCATCACAAAGTAATCAGACAGGTAAGACACTTCTGCTAATTTGAGCAATATAATGTCACCTGCTTTGCGTTCTGACCCAGCTTCGGCTATGGTTCTCGCTAATTTTTCACTTCCATCATCAGTTTCAGCCATGGCGCTGTTTACTGTGTTTCTTGTCCGTGGGACAGATTCTAGTGGCAAATTTCCTTGAAAATAATCAGTCATTCAACCTCAGGGGCTTGTTTCTTCTTGTTACAAATTGTCTGATGTAGTTACAAACAACTTGCAATTGTGTGAATAGGTTTTTTTGAATACTAACAAAAAAATAGGTGTTGATGGGGCTGATTTGACAATTCTCTGGTAGTACAGCAACTATCAGACGTGATGTATCTGTGATCTGTCCAGGATTGCCACCACAATACTCTAAATGCTTAAACTTCCTGTTTAGTGACAGATTGGGAATGAATTGCTTTGCCATCTGCTGTCAAGGAGTAAAATAAAGCCTCATACTGATTTAAGGCTTGCTCAAAGGCATATTGCTCAACAGCATACTGCCGACTATTGTCACCCAGAGTTTTTACCTTTTCCGGGTTTTGGTACAATTCTAAAATTGCCGTGGCTAAGGCTTGAGGATCTTCTGGAGGAATCACAACTCCACCGCAGCTTTGTTTAATTGCTCTAGCTGCAGTCCCATTTTCAGGTACAGATCCCACTAAGGCTCTGCCACTGGCAAGTAAAACCTGAATTTTCGATGGCATATTGAAGGAGATCACATTTTTCTTTTGTACTACCAAACCCACATCTGCTGCTGCTAACATTTGTGGTAGGTCTTTGCGGGTTTGAAAAGGTAATAACAAAACATTATCTGCACCCCAGTCTAAACACTGCTGTTGTAATCGCTGCAAACCTTTACCTTCACCAACAACCACAAAAGCAATTTTTGTGATGTCACGTAATTTAGCAGCAGCTTTAATAACTGTTTCTAAGCCTTGTGTTAAGGCAATGTTACCCGAATATAGCACCACAAATTTGCCCTTGAGGTTATGTGCTGCGCGAAAAGGGCTGTCTTCTTTTGGCAAGGGGCTGATAAAATTTACATCAACCCAGTTGGGAATCTGCACGATTTTATGGGCTGCTACACCCTTGGAGAGCAAATTTTCTACAAAGCCATCAGCAATAACACTAATTTTAGCGGCGGCGGAGTAGGCAAATTTTTCTAAGGCCGTGAATATTTTGATTAGTAACTTATTTTTCAGCAGACCGACGTGGATGGCTGCTTCGGGTAATATATCTTGTAGATTTAAGATGATTGGACAGGCGCGTAACCATCCTAAAACAGCAGCGGGTATGCAAACAGGCAAAGATGGGGAGGTTAAAAGAATAACATCTGGCCGCCAGCCCATCAGCGCAGGTAAAAAACTGGTGACTACAAAACTAGCATCCAGCAGCACCCGATCTAATAAATTAGGTTGGGGGCGAATCCACACATAACTGCGTTGAATTTGAACACCATTTTTATGTTCTGTCAAATAAAATTTGCCCCGATATTCCTGATAAATTTGACGTTCAGGGTAGTTGGGCATAGCTGTGACTACACGCACTTGATGTCCACGTTTCACCAGTCCCTCTGCTAATTCAGTCATTAGCGGAGCGATACCAATAGGTTCTGGGTGGTAGTTGTAAGAGTAAATTAAAATCCGCATAACAAATTAGTCAAAGTTCCCTGGTTGTTTCTTGAGTGACAATAATTATCTGTCGTTAAAGCTACCCTGGAACATTTTAGCTCCTAGAATAAGTTTATTCTCTCTTTATACTTCTTATTTGTCAGTAAATTTTCGTTGAAGATTACGTAAATCTTGATATCAAGTTCATAAAGAAATAAGATTTAGGCTTTTCCACGAGTATCCATTAAAGTTGATGACAGAGTTTGTATTTTTGAGTTTTATTCAGACGATGAGTACCTATTATTACTAATGCAAATCCTTGTTTACTGAGAAAAGCTATTGGCTGTATTTGTGATATTCTTGTTTTGAGGAAACGATAGGTGAATTAGTTCCAGATAACCGTTGGTTGAACCTTGAGAATTATGGATGCTGTACACCAGTTTTATTGGGAGTGCTACTGGTAAGTTCAACATCCCCCAGTCCCTGCTCCCTTGCCTTTTGGCTCCAGCGCATCAGCCTTATTTTGTTGGTTCGGGGTAACGATGGTTTAAGTGCATCTTTGCTTTCGCTACTCATTTGAGAATTTCAGCAAGTCCTAATTATCCTGCTAACTGCTATAAATCCTGACCTTAAAGCAAAATTTACCCAGAGCCGCTTTGATCAGCTTGGGTAAATTTTGCAATGTGATTTGGTATGTTTTAACTTGAACAGTAAACTGTTTAGGGCATAATGCTGGGAGATTTACACCCGCTATCAACGCCTGAAACCTTCTGTGTAGGGAACCAAAACGGCGGTGATGAAACTGATAATTGATAACTGATAACGGTTAAACAGCACCACTGTTTTTGTTAAACAATATGGCTATAGTTTTGAGAATCAGCTTTAAATCGTAAACCAAAGTCCAATTTTTTTGATACTGCAAATCCAGGCGAATAACATCCTCAAAACTGCGTACTGTTGAGCGTCCATTTACCTGCCATTCACCAGTCATCCCCGGTTTTACATCCAAACGTTGCCACTCTGGTACTTCATATCGTTCCACTTCATCGGGGGTAGGTGGCCTAGTGCCAACTAAACTCATTTCGCCTTTCAGCACGTTCCAGAATTGCGGCAGTTCATCCAGACTTGTACGGCGCAAAAAGCGTCCTACTCTGGTAATTCTGGGATCGTTATCATTTTTAAAGAAAGCACCTTCTACTTGGTTTTTAACTTGAGATTTCTTGGCTTCCGCATCGACACACATAGAACGGAATTTCCAAATAGGAAAACGCTTACCCATCCACCCACAGCGAGTTTGTTTAAAGAAAATCGGACCGGGATCGTTGATTTGAATGGCGATCGCAATAGGAATGAATAAAAATCCTGTAATTACTAAACCTACCAATGATCCCACTATGTCAATCAGTCTTTTCATCCAGGAGTCCACAGAAGGATGAGTCTGAGGTAGGGGATCTGGCTTCCGAGTGACGGTTTTCCGATTATCTTCAAGATTCCTAGATTCTATGGGTTCGACGCTGTTCGGAGACTCAATAGAAAATACCTGATCCAATCCTGTGAGGTTGAGGACTGACATAACTTGGGGGGTAGCATTACGAAGTAGGAATGCGATCCCCTGTTCCTGGGCATATTTAAAATTACTCACCAAAGATCCTAAACCGCTGCTATCCATAAAGATAGTATTTTGGAAATCAATGATAATTTGCTGGGGATGTGAATCAGCCTCGATTAAGTTTTGGCAGGTTTGCTTAAAGCGAACAGCCTCAAGCACGCTCAAACGCATCGATACCTGCACTATTGCTGTGTCGTTCAGGTAAGTAACTGGGAAATCTGCCTCTGTGGGTTGGCTACTCATGAAGCTATGCAATTTAGTTGCCATCTAAATCTAATCTGCCAAACATTATTTTGTCCGGGAAAATTGCTTAACTTAAATTTGAAAAAGCAGGATTAAGGATAAGTGGCTAGTTTTTAGCAAAGAGATTGGAGATCGCTGAATACGGTTCACAATGGAACAAGAAGCTAGAAACCTACTTGTTGTTTGTTGTGCTAAATCTCTGTGAGCGGCTTCGCTACACCGTAAGTGATAGCTTTGCTCGCCGTAGGCATCGCTCTACTATCTATTATCTCATGATTGCTAAAACTACAGTTAAACCTACTGCACGCCTGGTTGAAGTTTTTTCTGCTATTCAAGGAGAAGGACTCAACGTCGGGACACGTCAGATTTTTATTCGCTTCGGTCTTTGTGACTTGCGTTGTCACTTTTGCGATAGCGCCCATACATGGGATGCACCCTCTCGATGTAAAATAGAGCGTTCACCAGGATTACGAGATTTTGAAATCCACTCTAATCCTATTCCTCTGGCTATGTTGATAAAATGGGTAGAAAGGCAAAATTTACCTTCTTTACACGATAGTATCAGCTTAACTGGAGGCGAACCACTTCTTCATGCTCCATTTTTGGCACAATTTCTACCGGAAGTGCGATCGCTGACCAATTTACCCATATATCTGGAAACTGGAGGACATCGCCCTGAGCAATTGGCTATGCTTCTCCCCTACCTTGACACTGTAGGCATGGATTTAAAGCTGCCTAGTGTTAGTGGCGAAAGTCATTGGACAGAACATAAACAATTTCTCCAACTATGCTTTGACGCAAATTTAGAGATTTTTGTCAAGATAATTGTCTCTCAAAGGACAGATCCTGGCGAATTGGAACGTTCTGCTTTATTAGTTTCTGGTGTATCTCAGAATATCCCTCTATTTCTGCAACCTGTGACACCTTTGGCCGATTCGGAAAAATTTAGTCAAGTACCTGTTTTGGCACCTTCTCCAGACCAAGTTTTAGAATGGCAAGCTTTGATGAAGCGGTTTGTTAAACAAGTGCGGGTGATCCCCCAAACCCATAAAATGCTGAAGCAATTGTAGGGGACTGGGGACTGGGGACTGGGGAGGTTGATTAATCTTCCCCTGCCTCCCCTGCTTTCCCTGCTTCCCCTGCTTCCTACAGTCCACCTTCATCCATAGTCTTAGATTTGGATTTGGCTTTGTTGGCGCTGCGTTTAAGGGCAGAAAGTCTGGCTTCATATCGGGAACGCTGACGCTTACCGGGGGTAGTGTCAATTAAGGTTTTCAAGGCACTACCTAAACTTTTGTAGGCGTTGGGGAGACTATAACCAAAACGAGTGGCTAGGGCGATCGCTTTTTCGTCTGCATCAACTAATTCCTTAATTCGCTTGTCCCCGCTATTCTTTTGATACAGTCGCCAACCGGAAACGCCGCAAAGAGCCAAAGCTAACACCAGTAGCAAGCCATCCTGTACCCATAATTCACCCACAGCACCACCTAAGCCAATAGCGAGTGCTGCCATTTCCCAACCATCTTTGGGAATTGTGTCATTTTGAACACGAGCAACTTCGTGCCAGAACAGGAGATTACGCTGATCCATTGCTAAAGCATCCCATTTCACCAAGTCGATTTGAATTTCTACTTGGTCTTTACCAATTTCTTCGCACCGGATCAGGGGTGGACTTACCTCAGTTGTGCCTTCAACTGTTACCCAACTTTGTAATTCTGGTGGTAGCAAGCTTTTCAACCGCCGGAGTTCACTCATTTCCGCTTTAGCAGAGGAGGTTGCATAAGATGTCATAAAAATCCAGCCTTAAAAAATTTCAGTATATAGAGAGGGTATCACTTTGGAGTATAGCTATTTCAGTGATGATCCGCCTCACTCATTGGGAAAACTTCCTCGCTTTTTCCGAGCTTCCATTGCTTTTTCTAGCAGATCCAGTAATCCAGGGGCTTCTTCCTGGATACTGAGTAAAAGTCTTTCCCCAAGTTCTATATTACCCGGATCTTCACCTGTGTCCATCACCTGTTTGAGGCGCGGTAAGGCTATGCTATCAACAACCTGAATTAATCCACTCAGACAACGGTGAAACTGTCTTTCTGTGAGTATTGAGTCTTCCAGAGGAAACTCAATAATGGCACGGATTTCACCATCGGAGGGATCATACTCCCATTGCAGCATTTTGGTTTCCCAAGAAATGGCCAGCATTGTCTGGAGGATAGACGCTTTGTGAGGATGTTCTTTGACTCCTGCGAGAACTTGAGGTGCAAAAACTCGGAAAAATTTTCCATCCTCATCCAACTGAACGACTATCAGAAAATCTTCTAGGTGATCAGCTTCTACACCTGTGATAATCCGGTCTTCTTCTTCATCAAAACGGTATTCCCAGCCAAGGTTATCTAAGTAATTGGCTATCTGTTTCAGATTAGCTCCCATAAAAGCCTCATAAGGAACGGTGGAGCGACTGTCACCAAACTTAGTTTAACCTGCTATGGGCATTGATTTTATTGGTGCAGCTAGTTGTCCCAAAGGTGTATTCTATTCCTTAGTAGATACATTCTTATTAAACACCTTTAACTCTTTAAATTTATGCTTATACGGAAATCGGCTTTGATGTTGGTGATCACTCCTCTAATTTTTGCCCTTGCTGCTTGTGGTGGTGATTCAGGAACAACGGGAAATACAGCGGGAAATACAGCGGAAAATACCGGAAAACAGGTGACTCGCAATCTTGGGAATACGGTTAAAAACCGTGGACAGCTAATTTGTGGTGTTAGTGGTGAGTTACCAGGGTTTAGTTTTGTGGGAACTGACGGTAAATATAGCGGTATTGATGTGGATGTTTGTCGTGCTGTGGCTGCGGCTTTGTTTGATAATCCCGATGCGGTAGAATTTCGCAATCTCAATGCTAAAGAGCGGTTTACAGCTTTACAAACTGGTGAAATAGATTTACTTAGCCGCAATACCAGCTGGACATTAAGCCGCGATACTACGGTGGGTTTAGATTTTGCACCAGTAGTTTTTTACGATGGTCAAGCTATTATGGTTCGCAAAAATAGCGGGATCAAATCTTTAAATGATTTAAAAGATAAAGCAATTTGCGCTCAAACTGGTACAACCACCGAACAAAATTTAGCTGACCAAATGCGAAAACGGTCTATTACTTATAAACCTGTTGTTTTTGAAGATGTTAATATTACCTTTGCCACCTATGCTGAAGGACGTTGTGATGGAGTAACGGCTGATCGTTCCGCTTTGGTTTCTCGACGTACAACTTTACCCAAACCGGAAGATAATATCATTATGGATGAATTACTTTCTTCCGAACCTTTAGCGCCAGCAGTTGCTAAGGGCGATCTTCAATGGAGTAATGTTGTTAAATGGGTTGTTTATGCTTTGGTCAAAGCTGAAGAATTGGGAATTAATTCTCAGAATGTAGCGCAGTTTGCGAACAGCAATGACCCAGAAATTAAGCGTTTTTTAGGAACAGAAGGAAACCTGGGTGAAGGACTTGGGTTGACAAATGATTTTGCAGCTAGGATAGTCAAACACGTCGGTAACTACGGGGAAATTTACGATCGCAATCTCGGTACAAAAACCAAACTCAATCTCCCCCGTGGACAAAATCAACTTTCGACAAAAGGCGGTTTACTCTATTCTCCTCCATTTCGGTGATTGATTGGTCAATTATCAGTTATCAGTTATCCCTGTTCCCTATTCCCTATTTGTAATGGCTAATTCCAAACCACCTATATGGCGTGATTATCGCTTTTGGCAAATTGCGGCACAATGTATGGCTGTAATTTTAGCACTAGTGATAGTTGCTATTTTGGGGATGAATCTCAACCGTAATTTACAGCAATTAGGGATTCAATTTGGTTTTGATTTTCTACAACAGCAAGCGTCTTTTGATATTGGCGAAACTCTTATTAATTATAAACCAACTGATAGCTATATTCTGGCTTTGTGGGTAGGGTTAATTAACTCATTGCGGGTAGCAGTGCTGGGAATTATCTTAACAACAATTGTAGGGATAACTGCGGGAGTTGCGCGTTTATCTGATAATTGGTTAGTGAGAAAAATCAGTTTAGTTTATGTAGAAATTTTTCGGAATACTCCATTATTACTACAGTTATTATTTTGGTACTTTGCTGTTTTCATCGGGTTTCCGAAAGCAGAAAATAAAGTTTCCGTTTGGGGGTTAATTTACCTTAGTCAAAATGGGATAGAAATTTTTGGTTTTAACCTGTCTCCAGAATTTTCAACTTTGCTGCTGGGTTTAACATTTTACACAGGTGCGTTTATTGCGGAAATTGTGAGAGGAGGAATTCAATCAGTAGCAAAGGGACAATGGGAAGCGGGTTTATCGCTAGGATTAAAACCAACATTATTGATGAGATTCGTGATTTTTCCCCAAGCTTTGCGGGTAATTATTCCCCCACTTACCAGTCAATATTTGAATTTAGCAAAAAATTCTAGTTTAGCGATCGCTATCGGTTATCCTGATATTTATTTTGTAGCTTCTACCACATTTAATCAAACTGGAAAAGCAGTAGAAGTGATGCTGTTACTGATGGTTACATATCTCACTCTTAGTTTAATTATTTCATTAATGATGAATTTACTAAATCGCACAGTTCAGATTAAAGAAAGGTAGGGGTTTAGCATTTATATCTCGTTCCCAGTCTCAGACTGGGAATGCTATCCAATAGTCTCTGACTATGGTTTAATAGAAGCCAGATTCTTCTATAATTCATTCCCATACAGAGTATGGGAACGAGAACAAACGAGAACAACAATAAATAAAAAATAACCTATGAATAAATTAACTTGGTTCAAGAAAAATCTATTCAATAACTGGTATAATACAGTATTAACTGTACTTTGTTTACTTTTTATATTTTGGATAGTTAAAGGAATATTATTTTGGGTATTTAATCAAGCACAATGGCAAGTTATCCAATTTAATTTACATTTATTTTTAGTTGGTAGATTTCCCAAAAGCTTATATTGGAGATTGTGGATTGTTTTGGGAATAATTACAACTTTAAGTGTGATAACCTGGAGTCTATTTACTAAAAAACAAAATATCATCAAACGCCAACTTTCTCAATTGATAATTCCTTGGCTTGCACCAATATGGTTATTATCTTTTGCGATTAATATATGGCTAATTGGCGGAGGTTTTGGCTTACAATCTGTATCAACAAACTTATGGAATGGATTATTACTAACACTATTAATGGCAATAATTAGTATTGTACTTTCCTTTCCTATTGGTGTGTTATTAGCATTAGGACGTACAAGTAATTTATTTATAATTCGTTGGTTTTCTATTCTCTATATTGAAATAGTTAGAGGATTACCACTCATAGGAATTTTGTTTATCGCTCAAGTCATGTTACCTTTATTTTTACCAACAGATTTACGTTTAGATCGCTTAATTAGGGGAATTGCGGGACTGGTGCTATTTAGTGCTGCTTACATGGCGGAAAACGTGCGCGGTGGATTACAATCAATACCAAGGGGACAAACTGAATCTGCAAAAGCACTAGGATTGAATACACCTTTAGTGTTAATATTAATTGTCCTACCTCAAGCTTTACGTGCTGTTATTCCAGCAATTGTGGGACAGTTTATAGGCTTATTTAAAGATACTTCACTTTTATCTTTAGTGGGTTTGGTGGAATTAACAGGAATTGCGCGTTCTATTTTAGCACAACCGCAATTTTTGGGGAGATATGCAGAAGTATATATATTTATCGGCTTAATTTATTGGGCGTTTTGTTATTCAATGTCTTTAGCTTCTCGTAGGTTAGAAAAACAATTAAGTAATTAAAAAAAAATGATTAAGTTGAGGTTGAAATAAATGCAAGCACAAGAACCAATTATTATTGCTGAAGATGTTCATAAATGGTATGGTAAGTTTCACGTTTTGAAAGGAGTGAGTTTAACAGTTAATCGCGGAGAAGTGGTAGTTTTAATGGGTCCTTCCGGTTCAGGGAAATCAACTTTTATCCGTACATTTAACGCCTTGGAAGAATATCAACAAGGAAGTATTAGTATTGATGGAATTACCCTAAGTCGTGATTTAAGAAATATTGAAACCATTCGTAAAGAAGCGGGAATGGTATTTCAACAGTTTAATTTATTTCCCCATTTAACAGTTTTGCATAATATCACTTTAGCACCAATTTGGGTACGTAAATTACCAAAAGCCAAAGCAGAAGAATTAGCAATGCAACTGTTAGAAAGGGTGGGAATTTTAGAACAAGCAAATAAATATCCGGGACAGTTATCTGGGGGACAACAGCAACGGGTAGCTATAGCGCGTGCGTTAGCTATGCAACCCAAAATCATGCTATTTGATGAACCGACTTCTGCGTTAGACCCGGAAATGGTGCGAGAGGTTTTAGATGTGATGCGAAATCTTGCTAGTGAGGGGATGACAATGGTTGTTGTCACTCATGAAGTTGGTTTTGCGCGGGAAGTTGCAGATAGAGTCATTCTTATGGATGGTGGTTATTTGGTTGAGGAAGCGACTCCTGATACCTTTTTTACTGAACCGAAGGAAGAGAGAACAAGGAAGTTTTTGTCACAAATTCTTTAGGTAAAGAGAATATTTTGTTGTTCTTCATTTTCTACCAAACTTGACTTAAATCTAAAACAAATCCTGGTAATAAATCTTCTCCGCTTAATGTTTGTGGATTATTTAATTCTTCCACAGCAGTATGAGGACGATAAATAAAAACTTTACGTTGTTTTCTATCAATTAACCATCCTAGTTGTGTACCATTATTTATATATTCCTCCATCTTCTCTTGGAGAGTTTTTAAATTATCTGTTTCTGAACGCAATTCAATTACAAATTCAGGACAAATAGGAGCGAACTTTTTCCGTTGTTCTGCTGGTATTGCTTCCCAGTTTGTACGTTTTATCCAAGCTGCATCAGGAGAACGAACTGCACCATTTGGTAAAGTAAATCCACCACTAGAACCAAATCCTACCCCTGTTCCATCTTTTTTTGTCCATATCCATAATTGTCCAATTAAATCAAAATTGCGCTCATCTGTTTCCGAACCAGTGGGGGACATAATTAATAAATCTCCTACAGCATTACGTTCAATGCGATAATCTCGGTTTAGTTGACAAAAATCAAAAAATTGATCATCTGTCATCATAACATTTGGTCGCATTTGCAATACCATTGGTAAGATTTCTGTGGTTACAGATGTAGATAAGTTGGTAGTCATAATTTTAGGAATTTCAGGTATTTTGAGAGGATATGTTATTTGAAAAAAAGTTCATTTCTTAAAAACCTTTTTATCTTCCTTTCCCCATGCACCCAGTTGTTCAAAAGCTTCTGGTTCAAATGGTAATTTTTTCATATTCATCTAAATCAACATAAATTAAATTGCCTTGTTCAACATTTTCCATAGCTTTGAGCAGATGCTTTTTATTAGCTTCTGATTTAAGAAGATAGGTAGTTTCATCTTCTTCTATGGGTGGTTCAACTAGGATAATAACTTCTACAACTGTTCCTGCTGGTAGTTCAATGGTAGATAGTTCGATTTTTCCATCTTTACCGACAATAGCCTTTTGTTTAATTCCACTGAGCATAATTGTTAATTATTCTGATAAAGTCAGCCATACTTATTTTAAGTTTATCTAATCTTCTGGAGGATGCCAACCAGCAAGTACCCAATAACTGCGAACTTCCAAAGCATCTGCATCATCACTTAAATGTAAAGCTTTAACAGTAGCTCTACCAGTCGGCGTTTTACCTACAATTTGTAAGCCATCTTCTGTCCAGTAAAAATGCTCAGGCCAGACTTGAGTACGTGGGTTAAATAATTTGACTTTTTCTCCCATTTCTGGGTCAAAACCTGTAGTTTTATCACTTTTATATCTATTACAAATAGGACAAGCTAACCATAAATTTGATTCATCATTACTACCACCTTATACCAATTTAATATGAAGCTGCATATAATAGAGAAAACAAACTTGATAAATCAAAATAACCATGAGCCGTACTTTTAAAATTGAAATAGCAGAGAGTGAA
>NZ_JACJQU010000019.1 GCF_014696825.1 Anabaena sphaerica FACHB-251
GAACCACACTGATCCCTTCCCGAACTCAGAGGTGAAACGCCGCTGCGGCAACGATAGTCTGGGGGTTGCCCCACGCCAAAATAGCTCGATGCCAGGTTTATTTTTTTCAAAAGCCTCCTCTATTGGTTTATTTAGAGGGGGCTTTTGTTTTATTCATGTTTAAACTACATCTTTTAACTTCTGAATCTCACCTTTCATCATCACATCAATATGATATTGAGTTAGAATATGATATTGAGTTAGGTCGATGGGAGGTATTATCCTCCGCACCTCTCAGTTAATTAGAGTCGATGCCTTAATTACTTGAGGACACCTCTCGTTCAGAACCGTGCGTGCGACTTTAACCGCACACGGCTCCTAGTTTGACACCTACTAAGTCGGGTCTACCCCGCTGTTCGGACTCTCATCTGACCATGTATGGTCTGATGCTGGTGACATTCACGATGCAGAACCTCCAAGTTTAATGGCTTCCAATTGAGATGGTTGCCATCAATGTGGTGTAGTTCGGCGATGTCGCCAGAAATGAACGATAAGTTGCAGTGTGTGCATTTATGATTCTGCTTCTTGAGAAGACGTGCCGTCGTACCATCATAATTAGCATTTTCTCGCTTTGACCAGTATACAAAGTCGCCGTCGTAGGGTGATTTATCTCCCCTTACTTTGACAAAGTTGCACGCAGACCAACTGACCGAAGGAAACGCTATTTTTATAACCTTATTGGTTTGGTAGCGGTTGTATCTTCCCTGTTTACGAATGAATTTCCACGTCCAGTAGCGTGATGTCCACAGGTCATGTTTGCTCATGTCGCAGAATTTATGGTAATTTCTCCACCCTCGAACAACCGAACCGCATTTATCGATTCTTTGCTCTAAGGTGAAACGACTATCTTTCATCACTTCTTTAACTTTTGCCTTAATACCACTTGTGGCTTTTTGGCTCGGTGTCGAAATGAATTTACCATTGGGTTTTACACAGAAGTTCCACCCCAGGAAGTCGAAGCCATCGGTACTATGTACAACTTTGGTTTTGACTTCTTTGACTTTTAAACCTCTCGTTGCCAAGAAGCTATCAATGTGTTTTCTTAGGAGTTCTGGGTCGTCTTCTGGTTTTAAAACGAACACGACATCATCCGCATAACGGAATCCATTAATCGTGTCTACATATCTTCCTCCGTTTCTGACCTTTAGCCTTAATTCATGACCAACATTTTCTAATCCGTGAAGGACTATGTTTGCTAATAATGGGCTGAAGACTCCACCTTGAGGCGTACCAGATTCTGACGAAGGAAACTCTCCTCTGACTCCAGCTTTAATTGCCCGAAAAACTCCTTGTTTTGCTGCCTTTGGTAGTTGGACAGATTGCATTAGAAATTTGTGGTCAATCTTGTCAAAACATTTTTCAATATCCAATTCTAAAATTCTTTTACCTATCCCGTTACTACTAGAGTTTAGGTTATTGAATAATTGTCTCTGGACATCGTGACAACTTCTGCTTGGTCGAAACCCGTATGAATGGGCGTTGAACATGGCTTCTGCTGATGGTTCCAAGGCATATTTGATAAGACACTGATAGGCTCTATCGCTAATAGTTGGAATTCCTAATCCTCTTTTTGTTCCGTCTGCTTTGGGGATATACACTCGCTTTAAAGGCTGGTGTTTCCATTGCTTCCAGTTTTTGACCAACACTTCAAATAGTGCCAATCTTTGAGAGGCTTCGAGGGCTTTCTTTCCGTCCACCCCTGCGGTTTTCCGTCCAATGTTTAACTGTGTTACTTGCCTAATGGCTAGTAATTTAGCTGCTTTAGAGCTTAATAAAAGTTTCTGAAGCTTACGCACAAGGCGCACGTTTCCGTTCTTTTGAGCCTTAAATATTCTCACTTGTAGGCGAAACACGATTTTCCGTAGCTTACGCCAAGGAATCGATTTCCATTTATCAACTAGATTTAACTCCGTTGTCATAACATTCTCTACGCATTTTGAACATTAACTATGCAAACCGTACCCAGTTGTCCGAAAGTCCTTACCTCTCGAATTTTCGAGTACATCTTACCAACTCTACCCGCTAACTTTTATTTAAGAAGTCCACAGCTTCAGGAATTAACTCTCTGTAACTGGAGGTTGCAAGAGTTGTTTTATTCGTTCCTCAGTTTAGTTAGTTTGTAGTTTTAGGTTCTTTCATTTCGCCTACGATTCCCCAGAATTGCATTTATCCAGATCATAATAATGCGGGTATTTTCACACTTGAAGTGTTATCTTGTGTCGTTATTCGACCTTGATTTTGGTCGTTCACGTTTAGACGCTTTTTACGAAAGTTCAACTAAATGTTTAACCATAACTACTTACCTACACAAGTTACCCCCATCTCAGGTTTGTTATTCTCGTCCTGTCCCCAGCTTCACTTTCAGAGTTAATTCTCTGTTCATGTGGGCAGTTTTGGCATCACGCTATTCCGAGCGGGTGAGACTTGTCAAATTTAAGTTCGACGCACTCACACTAAACTGAAGTTATCTTTACTATCTTTTAGAGCTTGCACTCAAGGCGGCGTAAAGACTCACATCCCCTAACCTTTACGGGTTAGTTTCGTGAAACGAACCGCACGAACCGGACGTGCGCCTTACAATGCATCCGGCTCCCGACAATCTTAAGTATCCTTTTTGCTCATGTGAATATATTGGTGACAGGATTGATGCATTGCCATCATATTTTTGGGTTTCCAGTTATTGTGCTTGCCATCAATGTGATGGAGGTGTATATTTTCACCGTCTATGAACCGAATGTGACTTAAAGGAAAAGATTGCCGTTTTTTAAAGGATAAGCTTGCCGAACCCTGTTACTTAAAGGATAAAGTGAGCGTTTTTAAAGCATAAAATGGCGCAGCGGTAACAAATACAGAGTCAAAAGACACTTACTGCTCAAGATAGAGTCTTACCTGCTTTAAAACCTCAATGACCTCGGTATACCACAATGAAGAGGGATGAAGCATAAATTTTCTCAGATTTTTCACAGTGGGAGTAATACCTTGTGCATGAATTACTGGAGCCAATTGCCGTACTTCTCGACAACCTTGCTCAATAGCTTGTAGATGACGAAATTTGCGGTAATCTTTGTAGCGTAAAGAAATAGCATGGCATAAAGTAGGGCAATAGTGGTAGAAAGTTGCCAACCCAATACCAATTAAGGAATCATAACCTATCCAAACATCATTATCTATGATGATGTCACCTTTACTGGGTAAGTTCATTAAGTTTGACATTGCTGATTCCCAAGCATGACCAAAAATGGGAAATGGGTAAGTGGAAATACCATCCAGTTTGTGATTAGCACCGTTCATGATGAATTTAACATGACTAGCGATCGCACAAAACTTACCGATAATTAAAGAATCATCACCATAGTTATAAAGAACGTTTTTTTCAAACTCCTCTGGGTTCGCTGGGTCATCATAATAAGTGTAGTCACCAATAATGATATTTGGTGATTTGACAAAATTTTTAATAAAGCAAACCCGATGATGTTCTGCTATTGGATAGGGATTTTTAGGATTTGGTCCACATTGTTCCATTAAATTCTCACTTTCCTATTTCATCACCTGCCAAATTTTAACCGTTTTATCCGAACTACCACTAGCGAGAATTTTACCATCGGCACTGAGAGAAATAGAATTTACTACCCCAGAATGTCCAGTCAGAGTTTGTAAAACTTCACCTGTAGAAATATCCCACATTTTAATAGTAGAGTCAGCACTACCACTACAGATAAATTCACAATTTGGACTCACAGCAATAGATTTCACTTTTTCTGTATGTCCATTTAAAGTTTTTAGCAATTTACCTGTACTTAACTGCCAAATTTTAATTGTAGAGTCAGCACTACCACTAAACAAATGTTCTCCATTTGAACTTATAGCTATTGATGTCACTTCACCTAAATGACCAGCAATAGTACGTAAAGGATCACCTGTGCAGGGGTTCCACAATCTAATTTTATGATCAGAACTGCCACTAGCGAGAATTGTGCCGTCTGGACTTATGGCAACCGCGTAAACTGCTGATGAATGCCATAAAGTACAAATCCTCTCTCCTTTTTGTAAACTCCAAATTTTGATTTTATGACTACCACTAGCGAGAATTGCAGCATCTGGACTTATAGCCACTACATTAACAGGTTTTTGATGTCCTAAAAGTGTATGAATAAGTTTACCCGTTTTTAAATTCCATACCTTAACATTACCTTGTGGATGTTCGCAACTGCCAACAGCAAGAAAATTGCCATCAGGACTGACAGATACAGAAGAAATAGCACCAGAATTGCCTGTAAAAGTGCGAATTAATTTACCAGTTTGCAGATTCCACATATTGATAGTTTTGTCTGCACAGCCACTAACTAAAACCTCATTATCAGGACTTATGGCTACAGAATAAACTTTACCAGAATGTCCGGTGAGAGTATGGTTAAGATTGAGCATTTCTAAACTGCGGTTGACTTTAAGAATTGCTATTTTTTCTAAAAGACTTTCCACATAAACAAGATTTTCACCATCACCAATTCCAGTAAAATATTCTTTTAATCTGCTGATATAAGTTTCATCTTCTAACTTCAATGCTAATTGCATCGCTTGTAAAGGATGAATTACTTCTTTTGTGGATACTTGCCGCATTTCCAACCAAGTATCAATAGAGTAATCAACTTGTTCCTGGGACCAATCAGAATTAGGAACATGAGATAAACCTTGAGCTAATTGCAAAGCTAACTCTGGAATTCTAGAACGTCGCTCATTTTTCAAAGTTTGATAAACTTGTTTATAACTATTAGCGATTAACTGTAATGATTGTAAATCTACCGCATCATTGAGTAAACTTGGTAGCAATTCTGGTAACAATGGATTTACATCATAATTAACCAAATAATAAACATCTGTCACCCAAGCAGTAACTAGACAGTGACAAGTAATTAAAACCTGGTAAAGATGCTCCCAATCATGATGACCAATGTGATATTCTAGAGATAACTGACTAACATCAATTCCCTGAGATTGCCATTTTTCTACCTTTTCTAAAATTTCCAAATTCAGGTTTCTTTCTCTACCTAAATTATTAATTACTTCTAAATCTTCTCCTAGTGCTAAAAGTTGATTTTTAATCTTTCTCCATTCCCAAGCCCGATTTTTAGCAGACTCTTGTAAAATTTGCCGATAAGGTAATCGAGCAATAGTTTTATAGTAATAATTCTCTTGTCCTAATCCCCAATAAGCAATACGGAAATTTAGATAATCTCCATCTTTTTCGGATTCTAAAATTAAAGTAGGTTGGGTTTTTAAACCACTAAATAAAGCTTTAATACTAGATTCACTATGAAACCGCTTACTATCCCAAGCACCAGCTAAAAACTCTATTGGTCTTTCTGGATGATGCAGAGAATAATTATTGTTAATAAACTCACGCAAACCCTCAGCCAATTTTGGCTCAATTTCCTCAGTAATTTTTGGATTATGAAAATCAAATTTATCAAACTGTATTTGTGGTGCTGCCAGAAAAACTTTGAGTGGGACACGTTTACAGTTGGGAGAAGATTCTAAAATTTGTGAAGGATACAATCGCAAAGGCCAGCTATCCAGAATTTTATGTACTTCTGGTAACTTAATAGATGTTTCTCTCTCTTGATTAGCTATTTTTAATTGTGTTGCATGATGGTAAATAGCTAATTGTTGTTGCTGGGTAAATTCAGTTTTAGTAATATCTAATCGTGTAACGTTATCTACAGTTTGAATAAAATCTTGAAATACTTCGGGAATTTGAGAAATTTGGTTTTTTGAGTTACCTTCTGTTTGCTTTTGGATGATATTTACCATCACGGGTGCAAACTCTAACACCAGTTGAATGAGTAAATTTAAGCCTGGTTGCATAAGTAATTTCCTGTCAAATAACTTACATTAACTGCCTAATAAAAAGTTGAGTAATATTCTTTACCAACCTCTAATATTAATTGACAAAATAAATAGACAATAACTATACTACTATCTTAAGGCATAGTTTTTGTTTATAAAAACAATAATAATACCAGAAAGGTAGGTTGGGTAGAACGCAGAGAAACCCAACAAACCCATAATAAAGAATGTGATAGATAGGTAAGTTGAGTAAAATTTAGAGAAACCCAATAAATCCCTGAAAATGTTGGTTTGCGTTCCTTAACCCAACCTACACATTGTTAATTATTGTCTTAAATTCAAAATTAGTGGAAATTAGTTGAAAATTAGAATTTAATTCCTAGCTGTCCATTAAACCCACGCACAGAATTATATCCAGCACCAATAAAAACGTGTTTAGTTGCGTTTGCTTGGACACCACCAGAGAAAGCCACACCCTTATCTTCTGAATATAAACCAACTCCAACATAAGGAGAAATAACAGGTAAATTGATGAATTTTAAGATATCTACACCTGTAGCACCATCAGGGCCAGTTCCCACTTCAAAACCTAAACTCAAAGCTTTAGCACCCACAGCATAAGTAACATCGCCATCTTTTCCCCCCACCGAAACCCAAGGTTGGGGGACAATTTGTGCTGATGCTTGACTGGGATTCAATAAAACAAACAAACCCAGTGATGTGATAAATGTTTTCATAAAAATTACTGCTTTCATTTCTTCCTCCTCACTATTTGCCACAATAACTCAGGACTTACGCAAAACAGAACGGAAGTAGGGGTAATTCATGTAGCTTGCTTGCCCGTTGCGGTATTACCCCTACGCAAGAATCAGGTTTTGAGTTCAATCTTGCGTAAGTCCTATAACTAATCATGACGTATTTCACTTTACTTAAGTGCCTGGAATTGGAAAAGACGCAAAGCAAGAAACATCCCTTTGTGCGTCCTTTCGCGTTACTCTTGCGTAGCTCTGCGTTTAAAACTCCTGCATCTACATCCTCTCCAACACATTAATTCCCAATAAATCTAATCCTAACTTCAGCGTTCTTGCTGTCAAATCACATAACATCAAACGCGAAGTTCTAATAGGTTCTTCAGATTTCAACACCGGACAATTTTCATAGAACTTGTTAAACTTATCGCTGAGATTATATAAATAATCACACAAACGATTTGGTAGTAAATCCTGTTCAACTTCACTAATCACTTCATCAAGTTGTAACAAATGCTTTGCTAAAGTTAATTCTGTATCTTCTCTGAGAATAATTTTGGCATCTGTTCCCAAATTTTCAAAATCAATATTCCCTTCTCGACTAATGCCTTGATTCCTTACATAAGCATATAGCATATAAGGTGCTGTATTTCCTTTGAGAGCAAGCATCTTATCATAGCTAAAAACATAATTGCTAGTACGATTTTGGCTTAAGTCTGCATATTTCACAGCACTAATACCGACCACATCAGCAACATTATTAATAAATTCTTCAGTCTCTTCTCTATCTTCTTCTGTTAATCTCGCTTCTAAATCTGCACGAGTGCGAGAAACTGCTTCATCTAATAAATCTCTTAACCGGACTGTATCACCAGAACGAGTTTTGAATTTCTTCCCGTCATCTCCTAAAACCAAACCGAAGGGAACGTGAACTAATTCCACATCATCAGGAATCCAATCTGCTTTTTTTGCAACTTGCATAAATTGAGCAAAATGGTTTGCTTGTCCTGCGTCAGTTACGTAAATTATCCGCTTGGCTTGATCTTCTTGAATGCGGTAGCGGAGGGATGCTAAATCTGTGGTTGCGTAGTTATAGCCACCATCTGATTTTTGGACAATTAAGGGTAAAGGTTCACCTTCTCTATTTGTAAAACCATCCAAGAAAACACATTTTGCACCTTGGTTTTCTTCTAATAATCCAGCTTTTTCTAAATCTTCTACAACTTTTGGTAAGTAGCGATTATAAAATGATTCTCCTCTTTCTTCCAATTCTATATCCAGCCGATCATAAATTTCCTGAAACTCTTTTCGAGAAGCTTGACAAATAAGAGTCCATGCGGCGGTTGTGAATGGCTCTTTTTCAGATTGTAAGTTTACCACTGCTTGTCGGGATCTTTCTCGAAACTCTTCATCATTATCAAATTTCTTTTTAGCTTCTCTATAGAACTCAACTAAGTCTCCTATATTTATATCACCATGTAAATAATTGCCTAGAGAAGTTTCCATCAATCCAATGTCGGGATAAGTATCAACAAGATGAGTAATTAACATTCCAAATTGCGTACCCCAATCACCAACATGATTTAACCGCAATACGTCATGTCCACGAAATTCTAAAATCCGGGCTATGCAATCACCAATAATTGTAGAACGCAAGTGTCCGACGTGCATTTCTTTGGCAATATTCGGACTAGAAAAATCGACAATTTCTTTTTGCGGATTTTTCGCTGTGGGAACACCTAACCGGGGATCTGCTTTAATGGCGTTCAGTTGTGCTTCGAGGTAGGATGTTTGCAATTTTAAATTAATAAAACCAGGCCCAGCGATTTCTGGTGGGTCGCAAATATCAGATATATCTAGTTTTTCTACAATAGCAGATGCGATCGCTCTCGGTTGCATTCCCAATTTCTTACTCAGGGATAAGGCCACGTTGGCTTGAAAATCACCAAATTTAGGATTACTCGCACTCACCAAAATCGGATCTACTCCGGTGTAGTCAGAACCAAAGGCAGCCACTAAAGCCTGTGCCAATTTGAGTTTAAGTTGTTCTTGTGTAGCGTTCATATTCAAATTTTATTGGTGTCAAAGATGCTATGGGCGGCTTGAAGCTGGAATGTTCCCAAATGCTTGATTATTCTAGTACAGGTTGGCGTAAATAAACCAACCATTCTCAATCGCTAAAAAGCTTACGACCTATGACTTTTGACTTTTGACTTTTGACTTCACGGCGGTACTAGCTTCTTAACTGTTAACTTTTAACTGTTAAGTGATTTAACAACTGTCATACCCTGGATTCGCCACAAACCTTGTTTGCGAATTAAATCATAACGAACCCGCAACCGTTCTTGAGAAGAATTTTTACTTTGACCCTGTTCATAAAACTGGGTAACTTCCTTAACTGTAGCTTCTACCACAGCATTATCTGAAATATTCCCGTTCTGATTGACAAATTCTACCTTTACATCATGTTCGTACTTACGATAGCGGCTATCTGCTATATCCTGCTTGACAATTAGCCGCCATTGTGATGCAGCAGAAGCAGTTAAAATTTCATCTAAACGATTAATTTCATGATTTGGACCTAAAGCTGCGGCTTTGGTGGATAGCCAAGTCTTAATTACTTCCTCTGCGATCGCCGTTGTCAGTGGACTCTCACCTACTTCTGGTTGGCTATTGGGTTTAGGAATGCTGACTGGTGCTTGATTCAGTTCTATTGCTAAGGGTTCTCCCAGCAAAGTTGGTTTGGGGAAAAACATATTATTTAACCATCCCCAAGCTGTAGAAACTAATAACCACAAAACTAATAAACCTCCCATAGATAACAATACCAGCCAAACCAAGCGAGTTTTTCCTTCTATGGTGTTAGCAAAATTGCGTCGTCGTCGAGGAGAATAAGAATATCCATGTTCCCCAACACGCTCTCGACTCTTAGCTGAAGCTGGCTTGCGTCGCTTACGCTTTTTATTGTGTTCGGATGTATCTATATCATTCCTGACATAGTTCTGCTGGTAATATCCGGCTCCCACTTCTTGTGTCGGCGAATATTCTACAGGCATTTCTGGTGTTTGATGCCCTCTTTCTCCTGCTGAACTATGCCATCGTGGTGAAGAGACTTGTGTAGATTCAGGGATTTCGCTGCTTACTGGAGTGGAAAAATCAGAATCAGGTGTGTGGTTGTGATTGACTGTCCCATTACTAACATTGTTATAGCTGCGATAACGAGGATTATTGACTTGTGGTGAGGGAAAAACCTGATTATTAGTGGGATTCCATTCATTAGTTGTTTGCGTATCTCTGGGTAAAGCTTCTAAATAAGCTTGTACCTGCCTGTCAGCAAAGTATTCTTTTAAAGAGGCTTGCCTTCTGACCAAATCCCGAAAATGAGGAAATACCTCTTGTTGTAACCAATGTTCACAATACAAACAAAGTCCTGGTAACAAATCTGGTGAATCTTGAGATTTTTCCCGAATAATAGCTAAAGCTTCATATTCCTGACTTAATTCTAAAACACGTGTTGCTTCTTCGGTTTGTCCCAGTAACAAAGCACATAGAGATTGTTCTAAATGCACATCTTGACGTTTACCCAAACGAATCAACATTTGCTTGGCTTGACGAATTAAAGCCGGTTGACGTTGGGCAAAACCTCTAGCTATCAAGGCATAAACAGCTAAATATGTAGCCACAGCAGAAGGACGCTTGCTTTCAGCTTCAAAGAGTTTGTGCTGTTCCGTAACTGTTAAATGATTGCGTAACTGTTGGATAAATCGCAGAAAATCGTCTATATTTAAACCAGATTGATCATTCCCAGCGCCATCAATTCCACCACGCGCTTCTAAAATATTCTGTAATAATTCCAAACCTTGGCGGCGTTCATTGGTCTTTTCTTGAGGCAGTGCCAGTAACTCCAGGATTCTGTATGGTCGTAGCTTACACAGATCCGCAGCAATTTCCGCTTGCACACTAGTAAATAGACCTTCACGCATTAGTAATTCTTCCCCAGTTTCCAAGGATATAGCCGCATTTTCATAGTGACCTTGCTGCCATTGTTCGCGTCCTAATTCTAGACAGGCTAAAGCCACCGTGAGAATAATATCTGGTAGTTCAGGACTGGCAAAAAATTCCTCACTGGTTAGATGACTACCGACTTTCACACCAGCTGGTCTATTTTTACTCACCAGGTATGGACGACCTAGCTTCAGCACCAATTCGTATTCTCCCAACTCTTGGAGAAGTAATAAAGCACCAACTAATTCTTCTTGGGCGATTTCGATGCTGAGACTGTGGACATCGTGATTGCGGTTAATGCTTTCGGTGCTGTTTTCTAATAGCGATGTTGTCCCAGCCCGATCAGGATCATAGGCGTGGGCGAGATAAGCCTGATCATAGATGCTGCGTTCTTTGGGATTTGATAAAACCACGTAAGCTTCTTCTATGAGTTGTTTCCGAGAGGATATGGCCGTAATCGAATACTCCCGTCGGGGCAATTGAACAATGCGATCGCTGTATGCCTGCCGCAATTGTTCGTCACTTGCCGCTAACGGTAATCCTAAAATTCGGTAGTAATCGAGCGGAATTCGCACAGCCTACTTCCCCTGCACTGTGTTTACGTAGAGTCTCCTGGAGATCGACATAATGAACCTAGAGCATTCCAGGCTTATAAAGCCGTGCCATAATCATAGCTTTAATAATACCGTGTATCATATACAATATGAGTGTAGATTATAACAGTTTTTCTCTTGTTTTTTGCTAACACTTAAGTTATACCTTAAGGATTAATTCCAGGCGCTCATATAGCCCAGCATAAATATCACCCCCATGATATTACCTGATGCCCTAGCCTGAAAAATTAGCTTTCCATTTTCACTCTTTATTCTTTCTGTATATTTATTGTCACATAAATATACTGCTATTCAACCTCAATACTGGCAAACACAACCACCTCTTTTGATAGTGGCAGAGATATTGCACCCACTATAATCTAAAATTTGTGATTTGTTGAGGCTGTTTACAGTCATTGTGTGAGACAAATGACAAATACCGATGCCCTGGTTAGTCCTGATAACTAGGAAAAATAATATAGCATGATTAAATTTTCATGACAATTGCTGAATTTTATGTAAAAAATATAACAAATCTTCTAATTTATGTAGAAAAAGTAGGAAACAGCAGGGCAGAAAATTTTGGAACTGAACCTGAAAAACTTTGGCAAAATGTTAATGGGTATGCAGAAAAACAGCCATGCTGATTGTTAATTTAAAGAGGGAACACAAAAAGCAGCGGTTTTTAACTTGAGGAGCCGCATAAATAGGCAATAAACATTAAAAATGAAAAAATTACACCTTACCCATTCCCTACAGGGCTTTTTGAAACCATAAATTAAGATTTGATAGTTGGATTGTTGACTTTTGCCAACCCTGGCCTATTTACAGCTAACATTATTAAGACCTGTAAACAGAGTACGCATAGCAAGTGCGGAATTTACGCCTGTAGACAAGAACCCGCAAACGGACTTGGCAGAAGCAGGAAGCAAACTTAAAAATGCTGTATTTTGTTTAAATACGAGCGATTTGTATAAGTTTTGTGTTGCACCAATATAACTTTAACACCGTAGCTTTAACTTGTACGACAGGGATACTTCACAATAATGGTTCAAGAACGCACGTTACCCAAATTTGATGCTGCCACCGTCCAGATTACCAAAGAAGAAGGACTGGGATTATACGAAGACATGGTTTTGGGGCGATTTTTTGAAGACAAATGCGCCGAAATGTACTACCGAGGCAAAATGTTTGGTTTTGTCCACTTGTACAACGGTCAAGAAGCCGTTTGCAGTGGTATCATCAAAGGAGCAATGCGACCAGGTGAAGACTTCGTTTCCAGTACCTACCGTGACCACGTTCACGCTTTGAGCGCCGGAGTTCCAGCCAGAGAGGTAATGGCAGAATTATTTGGTAAAGCCACAGGTTGCAGCAAAGGGCGCGGTGGTTCCATGCATATGTTTTCAGCCGAACACCGTTTATTAGGTGGCTATGCTTTCGTGGCTGAAGGTATTCCTGTTGCGGCTGGTGCAGCTTTTCAAAGCAAATACCGTCGGGAAGTCTTGGGAGACAAGAACGCTGATCAAGTAACCGCTTGTTTCTTTGGTGATGGTGCTGCTAACAACGGTCAATTTTTCGAGACATTAAATATGGCAGCGTTATGGAAACTGCCAATTTTATTTGTGGTAGAAAATAATAAATGGGCAATTGGCATGGCTCATGATCGCGCCACATCAGATCCTGAAATTTACAAAAAAGCCAGCGTGTTTAACATGGTAGGCGTAGAAGTAGATGGTATGGATGTTTTAGCCGTTCGCCAAGTTGCCCAAGAAGCCGTAGCCCGCGCCCGTGCAGGTGAAGGACCTACCCTCATTGAAGCCATGACCTATCGCTTCCGGGGTCACTCTTTAGCTGACCCAGACGAACTGCGTAGCAAAGAAGAAAAAGAATTTTGGTTTTCTCGTGACCCAATTAAAAAGTTAGCTGCTTATTTAGTAGAACAAAACCTCGCTACAGAAGCAGAACTTAAAGACATTGAGAAGAAAATTCAGGAAGTCATCGATGATGCGGTGAAATTCGCAGAAAGCAGTCCTGAACCAGATGCCAGCGAATTATATCGCTTTATTTTTGCCGAAGACGAGTAACTGGGGACTGGGGATTGGGGACTGGGGATTGGGGAAGAAGCAGGGAGCAGGGAGCAGGGGAAGAAAATTTTAGATTTTAGATTTTAGATTCGAGATGACAAAAACAATCCAAAATCCAAAATCCGAAATCCAAAATTGCATCACCAATTACCAATTACCAATTACCAAATATGGTGTTTACCATCACTCAACAACAGCAACAATACAAAACCTACGTCCTTTCTGATGAAACCGCTGGTTCTCAACTGGAAGTAGTACCAGAAAGAGGCGGTATTATTACCCGTTGGCGAATTCAAGGTGAGGAAATTCTCTATTTAGATGTGGAAAGGTTCACTAACCCAGAGTTAAGTATTCGCGGTGGTGTACCAATTTTATTTCCCATCTGCGGTAACTTACCAGATAATACCTACACCTACGACGGGAAACAATATACTCTCAAACAACATGGCTTTGGGCGAGATTTACCTTGGGATGTGACAGAACAAGTCACACAAAATAAGGCAAGTTTAAGCGTAGTTTTCAAGAGTAATGAGGTAACACGCGCTGTTTATCCTTTTGATTTTCAGCTAACTTTTACCTACACGCTGCAAGGTAATTCTTTGGTGATTGACCAAGTTTATCAAAATCTGTCTGCTGTACCTATGCCTTTTTCGGCTGGGTTTCATCCCTATTTTCAATGTGGTGATAAGTCGCAGTTAGAGTTTGATATTCCCTCTGGACAGTATCTAGACCAGAAGACCAAGGAAATGCACCCGTTTAATGGTAATTTCGATTTTGAACGGGATGAGATAGATTTTGCCTTTGGTCATTTGCGGAGTCAGTCGGCTGCGGTGACAGATCATAGCCGCAAGTTGAAGTTGACTCTTGATTATGACGATATCTATGCTATGCTGGTTTTCTGGACGCTCAAGGGTAAGGATTTTTATTGTCTGGAACCTTGGACGGCTGGCCGCAACTCGCTGAATTCTGGTGAAAATCTGACTGTGTTAGAGCCAGGAGCAAGCAAAACCACCTCTGTGAAATTAACGGTGGATTTTTTCTAAAAAACCCTTGACAAGTCTTGAGAGAGTTTGCTATATTTAGAAAGTTGCAAAAAGCAAAAGGGTCGCTAACTCAACGGTAGAGTACTCGGCTTTTAACCGATTAGTTCCGGGTTCGAATCCCGGGCGACCCATAAAAAGCTGAATGATGATATTTGTCTTAATCAGGATTTCCAGAATTTAAGGATTTTCAGGATGTTGATTTGTGAGGATAGGGTTAAGCTAATTGTTGGATAATTTGGGCGATCGCTATTTTCTAGATAATCAAATATCAGGAATTATCAAAATATTCCAAAATATTCTATGATGCTGTAATTTGCAACTCTATTCTTTTTCCTAAGTTTAAGATTCTTTCGCGCTCATCAAGAACTTTATTATCCAAGTTTATCTGCACCAAGAGGTCATCTTCCTGTAAAATATTATCAACTAAGTATAGTTAGTGTATTTTTATTTGCGGTAATGAAAAAGCTTCAGTATTGCCAAAATAAAGGTTAAATTATAGGACTACTTAACCGTAGATTTAGATTAACTGAAACAATATCATATTGATTATCAAAAACCTAATGAACCCAGATGAAGAATTTCCTATTATTCTTGTTACGCAAGATCATTATGAACTTGCAAATAATGAGGTAATAGGGACTAATACCAAGTTTTGGTTTGAGCATCAAGAGCTTGGTTATTGCTTGTATAAACAGAACAAATCCCAATATATAGGACAGGATTGGTCTGAAAAAGTTGCATCTGAATTGTGTGAGCTTTTAAGATTACCCCATGCTATTTATTATCTAGCAGAAACTTGGGAAGGAGATCGTGGTATAGTTTCACCTTCATTTTTACCAAAAGATGCAACACTAATTCATGGTAATGAAATTCTCACTCGAATTTTGCCAAACTATCCCACTTTTGAAAATTATGGTGTGTCACAACATACAATAGATATTGTGTTGAGTGTACTGGCAGAAGAACATATCAATTTTCCAATTGATTGGATAGCACCAAGTAATATTCAGAAATCTGTAGAAGTGTTTGTTGGCTACCTGATGTTAGATGCTTGGATTGGTAATGGCGATCGCCATCATCTTAACTGGGGTTTAATAAACCGTAAATTGACACCCCATACCAGAGAAACTATACACTTAGCACAAACCTATGATCATGCTTCTTCTTTAGGAAGGGAACTATATGATGAAAAAAGACAAAAACTATCAGTAGATTCATATATCAAAAAATGCAAATCTGCTTTTTATGCTAATTCAGAAGATAAAAAATCTCTGAAAACTTTTGATGTATTTCACCAAGTTGCCCTTCTTTATCCCCAAGCAGCTATAATGTGGTTAGAACATCTTGAACGTATATCTACAAAAGAGACTCGCGTAATTTTTAACCGCATTCCCAAAAATCGTATGTCAAATATAGCAATTGAATTTGCACAAAATATTCTAGATTTAAACCAAAAGAAATTACTTAATTTCAAGGAATTATTAACATGAAAAAACCGCAAACATTATTCCTAACTTGGCAAGATACTCACAGTCGTTCATGGTTTACCATTGGTAAATTGACTTATGATGGTAAACAATATCAATTTGTTTATACCCAAGGAGTAAAAGAAGCTCAGAATCAATGCCAATTTCAACCTTTATATTCATTCCCTGATTTTAACAAAGTATATACATCAATCCATTTATTTCCCGTTTTTGCTAATCGTTTAATGTCTCCTTCCCGACCTGATTATACTAATTTTATTCAATGGTTAAATATTACCCCAGCAGAAGATAATTCTTTGGAAATTTTAGCCCGTAGTGGTGGAGAAAGAGAGACAGATAGTCTTGCTGTTTTTCCATGTCCAGAACCAGATTTAGAAGGACAATATCAATTGTACTTTTTTGCTCATGGACTGCGACATTTGCCTAAATGTGCAATTGAGAGAATTAATAATTTCGCGCCAAAAGAAAAATTATGGTTAGCTCATGAATTTCAAAACCTTTATGATACTAAGGCGTTAACTTTAAACACAGAAGACCATCATATTGTAGGTTATTGTCCGCGTTACTTACGAAGTGAAATTTTCGATCTTATTGGGAATAACCCTAGTTCAGTTAGGCTGGAAGTAGAGCGTATCAATTTATCACCTACACCGCTTCAGTTTCGTTTATTATGTCACATTACTGCTGTGTGTAAAAATGATTTTCGCCCCTTTTCCAGTCCTGAATATCAACCGTTAGCAGTGGATCATTTGGTTAATGTTGGTTAATTATTGAAATTTGTCTCAATCAGAATCAGGACTTACGCACGATGTGGCTGAAAACCCTATTTTTGCGTAGGGGCAATTCATGAATTGCCCCTACTGTCGTGACCTTTTGCGTAAGTCCTAAGAATATGTCCAGAATCTTCTCAATCAAAAATCGGAAAATTATTTCATCCTGAAAATCCTGATATGGCTACGCCACGCTATGCCTTCGGCACGCTGCGCGAACGCTATCAGACAAATTAGGTGATAGGTAATAGGTAATGAATTTACTGTTAACTGTCACCTGTCACCTACAATTACTTCTGAGTCGTAACTGTTAAAACCTGTGGAGGAGAAGCATCAGGAGGATAAAGAAAATCCACTTCCACCAAAGAAGAATCCCCAGGTTTCATATTTAATGACACCAAAGGTTCTCCAGGTTGACCTCTCTTTTGCACCAAATGCACAAACTTAGTAGTTGGTTTACCCTGTTCATCTCGATAACGTACCCGCACCGTTCCCCGGAAGAAAACTTGACGCGCTGGTGTAGTAAAAAAGCGTAAACCTGATTTTGTTAACTGATCCTCTTTTATGGGAGTTTGCAGCGATAAACTAACATTTTGTTGACTTTGAGAATTGTTAAATAAAGGCAACCTCAAACTATATTGAATGCCATAATTACCATGAGCAAAATAAGCTGTATCAGGATAACGCACTAACATAGGTGCGCTTTGAACTTGACCAGTGCCAAAAGTACCACCATGCAGCGTACTTAAAGGATATGAAAAAGCTTGACCTGGTTGGGGAATTGTTAAATACTTAGTTTGGGGATTATCTACCAATAGCGATCGCCATTGAGAACCACGCGCAACACCTGCTACACGTCCATAAATTGCAGGTTTACCAATTCCCTCTATCGGAGTCGGGGTTTTATCTCTAGGTGTCGATAACTCACCATTATTTAATAAATTTTGCCACTCTGCTAAATTTGGCGCACGTTCACTACCATCAGCATTTGTCTGTGCAAACATCGCTAAACTAGCAGCATACACAGTACCATTACTCAACAGTCGCATATATGTAGATCGACCATTCAGCGGTGGAGTCAATCCTTGCACCGGAATTGGTAAATTTAATAACATCTGACTTTCCCCTGGAGGAATGACGATTTGAGCAGGGAAAATATTTTGTCGTCTTCCTCTCAATACATCCGACATCACCCGACTACCAGGACCAGCAAACACCGTACCCGAATCATTGGGAATAAAAGAATCTAACTCAATAAAAGGTGCATCTGGTTGACTTAAATAACTAGACCCCTGCAATATATTCACTTTCACTGGTTTAGTACCAGGGTTATGCAACATTATTCCCTGGTAAAGAGAACGTAAATTTTCCGGTGGGTCTGCTTTAGCAACATGATGAGCAAAAACATCAAACCGCCCGCGAAACGGAAAATTTAAATGTGCCGTTGGTACTTTTTTGCCATCTCCTGGAAACGTAGAAAGTAAAATTCCTTCTTTTAATACCAATTCTGGGCTATTGCTATTAAATACTGGCACACTATCCAAACGCCCTGGTAATGTCCTAACCTCTTGTGGTTGGACAACTTCTTCCGGTGGTGGTGTGGCTGGAGTTGCTTGAGCGAGAGTCAAACCGAGTAATGCTGACAACATAGGAAATTTAAAATTGAACATTTATTAGTCATTAGTCATTAGTCATTAGTCAATTTAACTTTATGACACTGTTCCCTGTTCCCTGTTCCCTCTCACCAGGTTGTTAATGATTAAAACAAAATCAGCCAGAATGCCTATCAAATTTTCTTGATTCAAAATCGGGACATGAACAAAGATGCAAGGAATGGGTAGTTGAGATTGACTCAGGTAGTTCAACACTGAATGATAAAGACCTTCGCACACAAATTTACCACAGTCGTAGCTAATCTCAACTGCCGCTGTTCCAGCTACTAATTGTTCAACATCAACAGTTGTTTGCAAAGTTGTTGGCAAAAAATTTTCTGGACAATCTTTAGATGAAATATCCGTAGCCTGAACAGACATGATACTGGCGACGACTTCCACACTTAAATTTTGCCGACTAGCAGCCATACCACAACAGATAACATAATCAGGTTGGAGTTCATTGATTTTGGCAATGACGCGAGAACTGGCAACCGCAACATCTACAGGTAGCAGGCGCAGAAAATTTAAATCATGATCGACACAAGCCATTTTGGCTAGTTCGAGTAACAAATCATCAGAAGAATTTGACTGTTGTTCACTCAGCCAAGTGTTAAAAGAAGTTAATAAGATTTTTTTCTGCATAAAAAATATTATTTAGAATTAGAATATAAATGCCCTCCCTAATAAATTTACAAGGAGCAGGTAAATGCCAGTAATTGCAGTCGTAGATTACGAGATGGGAAATTTGCACTCTGTCTGTAAAGGTTTAGAAAAAGCTGGTGCAACTCCTAAAGTAACTTATTCTGCCAAGGAGTTAGAACAAGCAGATGCTGTAGTTTTGCCAGGAGTAGGAGCATTTGATCCCGCCATGCAACACTTGCGATCGCGTGGTTTGGAACAACCTATTAAGGATGTGATCGCATCTGGTAAACCCTTCTTAGGTATTTGTCTAGGACTGCAAATTTTGTTTGAATCTAGCGCCGAAGGAACTCAACCAGGACTAGGAATTGTACGCGGGAAAGTGCGGCGATTTCGTTCAGAAGCCGGTATTGCTATTCCCCACATGGGTTGGAATCAACTGCAACTGACTCAACCAAAAAGTATTTTGTGGGAACATTTACCCGCTCAACCTTGGGTTTATTTTGTCCATTCCTACTATGTTGAGCCAACTGAACCGCAAATTAGAGCAGCAACAGTGAGTCATGGTAGTCAAACAGTTACAGCTGCGATCGCTCATGAAAATCTCATGGCGGTTCAATTCCATCCAGAAAAATCCTCTAATATAGGATTGCAAGTTTTATCTAATTTTGTGGCTCAAGTTCGTGAAAAAATCCCTGCTTAATAAAAATTTGCAATTTTGTCAGTTGTCAGTTGTCAGTTGTCCAATAACTAATAACTAATGACTAATGATCAATAACTAATGAGTCTGAGAATTTACGGGAATCGTCTGTTAAAAACTTTGCCAGGGCAAGAAACTAGGCCTACCAGTTCGCGAGTACGGGAGGCAGTTTTTAATATTTGGCAGGGAGAAATTGATAATTGTCGCTGGTTGGATTTGTGCGCCGGTAGTGGTTCAATGGGTGCAGAGGCTTTATGTAGAGGAGCCAGCTTAGTAGTAGGAATTGAACAATCAAGTCGAGCCTGTGCCATTATTCAACAGAATTGGCAGCAGGTAGCTAATAATGATCAAAAATTTCAAATATTGCGGGGAAATATACTCCAGCAGTTAAAAAAATTATCAGGTCAAAAGTTTAACAGAATATATTTTGATCCACCTTATGCCAGTGGTTTATATGAGCCTGTTTTAGAAGCGATCGCTCATTATCAACTTTTAGATCCTGACGGGGAAATAGCCGTCGAACATAGTCCTAATTTTACACCCCCAGAAATCCCTAATTGGGAAATCTGCCACCAAAAAGTTTATGGCAACACAGCAGTTACCTTTTACAGAACCATGGAATCAGAAAATATGGATTGATGGGGAGCTAGGTTGACAGTATTCAAATTTTTCCTAACTCCCCACCACTCAGGACTCAGAACTCAGAACTCAGGACTCAGCCGCCCAACTCAGTGGGGCGCTTATATTGCTTATAGGCAGCATAAAAAAGTCCGCTAAGGGTGACGAAAATCAGACCTAGAACAATACCTGACAGTAGGGGTTCAACCACTGTAAATCTCCTCTTTGCAAATTTTCAAGATTCGTTTCCTGTTTTTGATTTTACCAAATCCCGCATCAATCCAGCACCCTAAGCCGTTTTTGGAATGTAACGACTATCTAAAAATTTTCATCTGTGCTTGCAGGTACAATCAAGAAATTTTAAGCTATGTGTAGGAAATGAAAAGTTTTTTGTACACCTAGACTGTAAAAGTAAACCTTTTGGATAAGCAGCTTACCAAACCTGAAACTTTGATTCAGTGGATCGCTTTGTCGGCTTTGGCGATACTCATCGCCATCCCTTTGGCTATTTTTGGTGTTCAGATAGTTCAAGCCTCCGATCCTTACGTCAAAGATGTTTTATCACTGACAGGAAACTCAGTACAGGGAAAGGCTATCTTTCAAACCAACTGTGCTGTTTGTCACGGATGGGAAGCTGATGGATTTGTCGGACCAAGCTTACAAGCTGTCTCCAAGCGCAAATCTCGATATGGGTTGATTAACCAAGTAATTAGCGGTAAAACTCCTCCCATGCCCAAATTCCAGCCCAGCACCCAAGAAATGGCAGACCTTTTGAGTTATTTGGAAAGTCTTTGACACTCCCCGGTCTAAGGACGCGGGGATTCTGTTTAACTGAGTTTAATTGTACATTCGAGAATCAGTTTCTGATTCACTAAGGAATAGGGTTGAATTTTCAATGCTTGTTGAAAAGTTTGGATAGCCTCGCGATACTTTTTTAGTGCTGCGTAACACAAGCCCATACCATGAAGTGCGCCAAAATGCATTGGATTTAGCTGCACAACCATCTGACAGTCATCTAGAGATTTATGATAATTGCCCACACTGTAATATAGAAAAGCTCGTCTATTCCAAGCTTCGGCAAAATCTGGTTGTGCTTGAATAAGTTTTGTTAATACTTCTTCTGCTGTGCCGATTTCCCCTGCATCCATCAGCTTTTGACTATAGTCAATCTTTTCTAGCCCAGATATTCCCTTTTGCTGAAACCAGAGCCGCCAAATTTTTCGAGTCGCTTGCTCACGGACTAAAGCATCAGGATTTTTCAAGTCTTCCAGCAGAAAATTGATAGATAAAGAATCCATGAAGTTGATAACAGGTAAGTTGACCTTGCAAAGAACTTTTGCAGAAGATTATCTCCTAAGTTATGTTTAAAGTCATCAATGAATTCTCGTATCTTGATTAAAAATTTTTTGGATAAACTTTTGTATTGATTAATACAAAGCTTTGGCAAGAATTATGTATATTCAGGAATAAGTAGTCATCAGCATAATAAAATATTAAAAATAACAACTAACTAACGATGCTTGACAAGTCTTAGTAACTAATGGTTGATAAAAACATCACACAATAAATAACTTAAAGACTATGCCAAAGCCAAATAGCGTTTCCAGGCATATTGTTCTCACTTCACATCCCAGTCAGTTTGGTCCAAAACCAATCCCCATTCATTGGGGGGCGGCTGAACCGATGCAGCGGGGTCCGATTATTGCCACGTTAACAAAGCAAACTCATCGGAATGTAATTGGTACTCATTCAGGCAGTTATGCAGTTTATCGGGCTTTAGCAGTGGCTAGTGGGGCGCTGCAAACGGATCACCGGGCAGATTTAACTAATACATCTCCAGTAGAACATATTGGACCCCATCCGAGTTGGGCTGATGCAGATAAGATAGTATCTATTGATCCTTATGGGGCGATCGCATCCGAAGTATTTAGCACTTATTATCAACAAGGGTATGATATTCGCCCGACAATTGCCATCACTAAGGCGCATATTAATATGCCCGAACTGCAAGAAGCAGTAGCAAAGGGACGCTTGCAGGTAGATGGCAAAATCATGAAAGCCAATGGTGATTTAGTAGTGACTAAAGCTGCTATTGAACCAGTATGGTATTTACCGGGAATTGCCAAACGCTTTGGCATTACAGAAGCAGATTTACGCCGCGCTTTATTTGAACAAACCGGAGGGATGTTTCCCGAACTGGTGACACGCTCAGATTTGGAAGTATTTTTACCACCAATTGGGGGATTAACAGTATATATTGTTGGGGAAATTGCGGCCATTACAGATGTCAATAAACCTCTAGCTGTGCGGGTACATGATGAGTGTAACGGTTCTGATGTCTTTGGTTCGGATATTTGCACCTGTCGTCCTTATTTAGTACATGGAATTGAGGTATGTGTACAAACAGCACAGTCAGGGGGTGCGGGTGTAATTGTCTACTGTCGCAAAGAAGGCCGCGCCTTGGGTGAAGTAACAAAGTTCTTAGTGTACAATGCTCGCAAGCGACAAGAAGGAGGCGATCGCGCAGATGCCTATTTTGCCCGGACAGAATGCGTTGCAGGTGTCCAAGATATGCGGTTTCAAGAACTCATGCCAGATGTATTACATTGGTTAGGTATTACTCGCATTGATCGCATGGTTTCTATGAGTAATATGAAATTTAATGCCATCACAGACGCAGGAATTGAAATTGTAGAAAGAGTACCAATTCCAGAAGATTTAATACCCCAAGATGCCAGAGTAGAAATTGAAGCCAAAAAAGCTGCGGGTTACTTCACTACCGGAGATGTTTTAGATGCAGATAGTTTGGCAGATATTAAGGGAAGAAATTTAGATTCATAGCTAATTATGGCGGGAGCATCCCAAATTTGTAAGTTTGTTTTTATCAAGTGACCCAAGGCTTGAAAGAAACGAACCACGAAGGACACAAAGAGCGCGTTCGCGTAGCGTTCCGAAGGCATAGGTTAAGAAAGTTTCCAAGGTTTTTCTAGTCAGTGTGGTGATTTTGCCAGAAAATTGGGATACTCTCATCATGGCAGGGTTTCACATGGAAATAAAAATCTAGAAATATAGCTGTAGCCAGGATAATTAGGACATGATTAGTCCTTGAAACTAAAGAATAACAATGGTTTTACTCTTGCCTTTTGCCTATTGCTATAACAAACAATTCTATTTCTCCTCTCTCTGTGTTCTCTGTGCCTGGAATGGTTCGTTTAGAAGAATAATTTATTTCTTGGAATATTATATTTTGGGTTGTAAAGAGTGAACAAAAAAAGCGCAGACGTACAAATAAACAACGATAATCTAATTAGATATCTTCGTTCTCCCATATCAATCCGGGAACGTTGCCAAGAATTATTTGATTTATCAATTGCGGGTAAATCTCGACATTTTACTGTCAATTTATCACAATTAGAAGCAGTTGCAGATTATGTAATTGCAGTAAGCTGGGAAAACTACCCACACTTGCAAATTCCTTTTCACAGTCGTTGGCAACATTTTCAAGCAGGAGGAGTTTTCAGACTAGGCAAATTTGATCAAAAATTGGCAGGTTTAACACCAGTCGAAAAGGCAGCCATAAAGTTTGATTTAGCTGTTGTCAGTGTGTTATTAGATGCGGGTGCAGGTAATAATTGGCGTTATTTTGAGCAAGAAACTAATTTAAGTTTTGGACGTTCTGAAGGTTTAGCAGTTGCTAGTTTCCAGATGTTTTTTCAAGGTAATTTTTCTAGAGATGGGTCGCTACAAGTTGATGCTGCAAAATTGCAAACTTTGACAGAATCGGAATTAGCAAATGGGTTTCAGGTAAGTTCAGAAAATCCTTTAGTGGGAATCAAGGGGCGTTTAAGTTTACTGCAAAAATTAGGACAAGTTTTAGTATCTGCACCTCATTTATTTGGAGAAGGAAAACCCAGACCAGGAAATTTGGTAAATTATCTTTTAGCTAAATCTGAAAATGGTCAGTTAGCAGCTTCTACAGTTCTGGATGCAGTTCTGACAGGTTTGGGTGAGATTTGGCCAGGAAGATTAGAAATTGCCGGAATAAATTTGGGTGATGTATGGTTTCACCAAGATGTTAGCAATGGTGGTTTAGTACCTTTTCACAAACTTTCTCAATGGCTAACATACTCTTTATTAGAACCATTACAAGAATTAGGTTTGATAATTACTGGTTTAGATCAACTCACAGGTTTACCAGAATATCGTAATGGTGGTTTATGTCTTGATTTGGGATTAATTATTCCTAAAGATTCTGAGATTTTAAAATTATCTCACTCGGTAGATTCTGAAGTTATAATTGAATGGCGTGCTTTGACGGTGATTCTTTTAGATTATATTGCTGCTACTGTGCGAGAAAAGTTGGAAATGAGTGCAGAAGAATTACCTTTGGTCAAGGTATTACAAGGAGGAACTTGGACTGCGGGGAGAAAAATTGCTGCTGAACTCAGAAAAGGAGGTGTTCCTCCTATACAAATTAGCAGTGATGGTACAGTATTTTAAGATATTTCTCTAAAAATCGTAATCGTATTAAACTGTTTTTTATTTATATTTTGTCAAATGTCTAAACAAAGCTCGGATCAGTCCCAACCCAAAAAAGCACAAAAAAAACATAGATTTTTTCTCAACCTCTATGAAGACTGCGCTTTTACTAAATGTCCAAAATGTGAAACAAATACGAAAATACGTAAATTTCCTTTGGTAATTCATATTAAGCCACATCAGCTTTTTGTCCTCAATAAACAGTGCAAATATTGTACGAACTGTGACCTCATTATCGTTAAAAAGCAGGAAATAGAATCTTTGATGGCTTTTGGATTCAGCCAGATAAATACCGAAATTATTGGCAATAAATATTTGGTGTTAGGAACAATTGATAAAAAAGATTGGAAAGAAAACCAAAAAAGTTGTCTTTCTCCTCACGACATAATGGAACGAATGTTTATTTTTGCAGACGAATGGAATTTTAAAGTCATTCCGGCTGGGTGGTATCCAAAAGAATGACCGTAGCTTAAAACTAAAATTCAGAAAAATAATATTGAAGTAAAAATGTATCCACAAGTAAAATTAATTGAACATCCATTGCTACAACACAAACTTACGCTCATGCGGAAAGTTGAAACCAGCACCACGAAATTTCGTAACCTGCTGAAAGAAGTGAGTTTGTTATTAGCTTATGAAGTCACGCGAGATTTACCGCTAAAATATGAACCTATCAAAACGCCATTAGCAGCGATGAATGCACCAGTTTTAGCACCTGATAAAAAGTTAGTATTGGTGTCTGTAATGCGTGCAGGACAAGGTATTTTAGATGGTATGCTAGAGTTAATGCCATCGGCAAGAGTAGGGCATATTGGTTTATATCGTGATCCAAAAACTCTGATTCCTGTTGAGTATTATTTCAAAGTTCCTCAAGATGTTGATCAGCGGGATATGTTAGTGGTAGACCCGATGCTGGCAACTGGTAATACAGCTGTAGCTGCTGTAGAACGTTTGAAGTCAACTAATCCTTTATCAATTAAGTTTGTTTGTTTACTTGCTGCACCAGAAGGGATTGAAAATTTCTGTTCAGTTCATCCTGATGTACCTGTGTATACCGCTGCTATTGATGACTATTTAGATGAACATGGTTATATTATTCCAGGTTTGGGAGATGCAGGCGATCGCCTATTTGGGACAAAATAAAAGTAGCTGTTCAGGGGTTGCTATATTTACGCAACCTTTTACTGTAAATTCTCCTGCATCCAACTCCTAAAATTCCGCATCGCCTGACTTCTGCCAATAGTTAAACACTGCGGCACATACTCATTAACTAATTCCACAATTGGAATATTAGGAAAATTAGGACTAAATGGAGATTTTACATATTGCCCATCCTGTAACAAGAAAATTTCTAAACCTTGTTTTTGATATCGCCAAAGTTCAGGAATTCCTAAAATTGCATAATTATCAAATCGAGTCCGAGAAGTAATATCAATTTCAATAGCTAAATCTGGTGGTGGGTCTATATTTAAATCAATCCGATTTTTACCAATTACAGCCCCTTGATTTTGAATATAAAAACTGGTATCTGGTTCTACAGCTTGCCTCATTCTCTCATTTTTCAGAGTTGTAGAACCAAAAGGTTCAAAATCAACATCGAGTATTGCTAACAAAATTTTCACCAAATCACCAACAATTTCCTTATCTTTTTCATGTTCAGCTAAAGGCACCATAATTTCTAACCAACCATTACTATAGGAAATACGCGCAGCACGCCTTTCTCCCATTTCTTCTAAAATATTTTCTAGTTGCTGCCAACTAATATCTTTGAGTAACATTTGTTGGCCTGGATGAACAATAATTTGTTGCAATTCTAACAACATATTGCCTCTGATTAATTCATAATTATTTATTTTTCTACCCTGTCACACTGCTCACAATCACAATTTTAACTTAAACATACTCAAAGTCCAGAAATTAGTTAAAATCAACATCACAGAAAAATGAAGCAGGAGAAACCCAGGCGTGCCTACACTCGGTGTAAATATTGACCATATCGCCACCATCCGCCAAGCCAGACGGACAGTAGAACCAGACCCCATTGCAGCAGCAGTATTAGCAGAATTAGCTGGTGCTGATGGCATTACCGCCCATTTGCGCGAAGACAGAAGACATATTCAAGATAGAGATGTGCGTCTGTTGCGCCAAACAGTGAGAACGCACTTAAACTTAGAAATGGCTGCTACTGATGAAATGCTGGGAATTGCCCTCGACATCAAACCAGATTATGTAACTTTAGTACCGGAAAAGCGCGAAGAAGTAACAACAGAAGGCGGTTTGGATATTGTCGGACAAATTGCTAGAATAGGAGAAATAGTTGATAAATTGCAAAGTGCTGGCATTCCCGTGAGTTTGTTTATCGATGCCGAACCAGCACAAATCGAAGCTTCTGTCAAGGTGCAAGCGAAGTTTATTGAACTGCATACCGGACAATATGCTGAGGCTAAAGATGAAACAACTCGCCAGCATGAATTAGCTATATTAGCCCAGGGATGTGAGCAAGCGATTAAAGCTGGTTTGCGCGTCAATGCCGGTCATGGACTTACATACTGGAACGTTTACCCTGTGGCGGCACTTCCAGGTATGGAAGAACTCAATATTGGTCATACTATCATCAGTCGGGCAGCTTTAGTAGGAATGGAAAGAGCAGTCCGAGAGATGAAACAAGCCATACAGGGTCATTAGTCATTAGTCATTAGCAACTGATAACTGATAACTGATAACTGAAGTAGAGGGGTTGTAGCTGCGTAATCCTAAAAATTTACAGTCACATTTGTAATTGAAGACTTCTATGACTGCCAAACAGCCTAACAATCTGCCTCTTTGGGTACAAGACCGGGATACAGTGATTGCATACAGTACCCATGCCAAATGGCGCTATCAGATACCTCCGGATTATACTCGTTCTAATGAAAATCTGGCTAAAGAAAGTACCTGTAATCACTTAGAAGGTACACTAGAAGCGATCGTGCAGAATTTGGTGAGAACCTTTGAAATGGAGGTATCTTTCAAGAGTAACCCCCAACAATGGTTATCTGTGGTGAATGATAAATTTCGTATAAGTACAAATGGGGGTAAAGAGTTTACAGCAGCAGAGGTATCCGCCCAAGGTACTTATAATTTATTTATGGCTGATTCTGAACACTATAAAGCTTCAGAAGAAAGTTTTGAATCATCAGCTAAACTATTTCACAGTACATTTCCCCAAGGTTTTCCTTGGGAAGTGCTAGAAGTTTACTCAGGTCCACCTAATGTTACATTTAAGTGGCGACACTGGGGACATTTCCAAGGTGCATACAAAGACTTTGCACCGACGGGGGAGACAGTAGAAATTATTGGTATGAGTGTAGCTCGTGTTACCGATGATTTGAAGATTGTCGCTTTAGAACACTATTTTGATAACACCCTGTTCTTAGACAAGCTGACAGCAGGTGGCAAAATGGAAAATAGTGAAAACAAGGGTGGTGGTTGTCCTTTCAGTTCTTGGTTTAAGGGATTGAAAAAAAGTTAACTGATCAGGGTACAGCAGCCACACTGTACCCTATAAATTATTAAATAGTAACCAAAGGATGAAAATGAAAACATACTATTACGTTTTGGCGAGTCAACACTTTCTGCTAGAAGAAGAACCAATACACGAAGTGTTGAAAGAACGCACCCGTCATTACCACGAACAAGAAAAAGAAATAGACTTTTGGTTAGTAAAAAACCCAGCTTTTCTAGAAGCACCGGAAATGTCAGCAAATAAAGCTAAGTGTCCTAAACCTCCAGTAGCCATTATTTCTACCAATTCTCAATTTATAACTTGGTTAAAATTGCGGTTAGAGTATGTAATCACTGGAGAATTTCAGGCACCTTCGGCAACAATTTCTGATGCTTTGGCATCTTTAACAACTGTGTCATAAATTTAAGGCAGGGCGTAGGGTGTGGGGTGTAGGGAAAAAACTTAATTCTTACTTCTTACTTTTGTCCGTTCTCTGTTCCCTGTTCCCTGTTCCCTGAAAAATAAGTTAAAAACTATACGGTATTAGGTATACACCAAATGTTTTTGCCAAGAGTTCATTTTTTACCAAGTGCTTTATTATTAGCGTTAGCTACGCTCGCCGCAGGCATCGCTCCTATAATTGCTGATATTAGTCCTGTATTATCCCAACCAGCCATTCCTGCTTGTCAGCCTCCAAGTGCAGGGGAGTATCTCTTATTAGTTGTCAGTCCCACAGCTAATAATCAACAGCAGTTACGTAGTGCTTTGCCATCTGATATAAAAACTGTTACCTGTAAATATCTTAATGAAACAGTAACGCGGATCGGTGGCTTTAACAAGATTGATGATGCTAACCGCTGGGCAAAATATGTTAACAATATTGTTGGCTTGTCTGCTATTATTACGACTCGACCAACAGCAGCAACAGTTGCACCAGCAACTATCGCACCAACAACAGTCACACCAGCAATAATCCCATCAGCAAATTTACCAACTCAGACACTCAGCTATAATCCCAGAGTCTTGGGAGAAGGTTTTGCTGTGTTGGTAGATTATTTCAACCGCCCGGAACTGGCAAATAATTTACAAAAAGCGGTAGGAGGTAATGTAGGTCTTGTTTCCTATGGACAACGCCCTTACTTGTTGGCTGTTTATACTACCAACCAAACAGAGGCATATAAGACATTACAAAAACTAAATGAAAATGGTTTTTTTGCCCTCTTAGCAGATGGTCGAAAAGTAATGTTACTGCGTTCAGTTGTAACATTGAAGTAATTGGTAATTGGTAATTGGTAATTGGTGATTATTGCTCCCCTATTCCCAATGACTAATGACTAATAAGCGGCTCTAGCTAACCAAGAAATGGTGATACCCAAAGCCGAACCAGCTATTACTTGAACGGGTGTATGTCCAAGTAGTTCCTTGAGACGGTCTTGGAAAAAGTCTGGTTTTTCATGAAATAATTCATCAATCATTTGATTGAGTATCCGAGCTTGCTTACCAGCCGCTTGACGCACTCCAGCAGCGTCGTACATAACAATGATGGCAAAAATCGCAGCCACAGCAAAATCTGGAGATGCCCAACCTATACTTTGCCCAACACCAGCGGCTAAAGCTGTTACTAAAGCTGAATGGGCGCTGGGCATACCTCCAGTGGTCACTAAGACACGCAGATCCAGTTTACGATGTTTGATGACTTCAAAGATGAGTTTTAATCCTTGAGCAACAAAACAAGCCACAAGTGCAACCAGCAGCACCCGGTTGTTGAAAATGTCGCCTATGTCCTGCATGGTATTTTGGTTAGGTGATTGAATAAGAGCAACAGTTGTGTGTCGAGGAAACAGTTTTTGATGTCAGCTGTCAGCTGTAAAAACTTTTGACGCTAGTGATTGCGACTAACTATATAATGAGCGATCGCTTGGAGAGGAGTTGCTTTGTCTCCATAGGATGCTAATTCTACACAAGCTTCCTCAACCAGTTGTTGTGCTTTGGCGCGGGATTGTTCAATTCCCCACAGGCTAGGATAGGTGACTTTCTCGGCTTTAAGGTCTTTACCTGCGGTTTTGCCTAGTTGTTCTTGGGTCGCAGTGATATCTAGAATATCATCGATGATTTGGAATGCTAGACCAATATTCTGAGAATAACGAGTTAATTTTTGTACATCTTCTGTAGATGCGCCGGCGATAATTCCGCCACAAACTACACAAGCTTCTAACAGGGCAGCTGTTTTGTGGTTATGAATAAAATTCAGGGTTTCTAGGGAAGTATCTGATTTCCCTTCCGATTCTAAATCTACCACTTGACCACCGACTAAACCCGCAGCTCCCAGCGCCTTACCGAGACGGGCAATTACTTGTAAAGTTCGCTCTGAGGGTACGTTTTGGGGGGTTTGGGTGGCTACGAACTCAAAAGCCAAAGCTAACAAGCCATCCCCAGCCAAAATGGCGATATCTTCGCCGTAGACTTTATGATTTGTCAACTTACCACGACGATAATCGTCATTATCCATTGCTGGCAAGTCGTCATGAATTAAGGACATGGTGTGGATCATCTCCACAGCGCAAGCTGTTGGCATGGCTATTTCTATGGTGCCACCAATCATTTCCGAGGTAGCAAGGCAAAGAATGGGACGTACACGCTTACCACCTGCTAAGAGGGAGTAGCGCATGGCTTCGTAAATCTTTTCTGGATAAACGACGGGAATAGCTTGATCCAAAGCAGTATCACACAGCTTTTGTCGTTCTTTCAGATAGGCAGCGAGGTTAAACCTGGCTTGGTCTGATGTTTTTTGAAAATTATCCGTTGCTACCATGCTCAAATTCCTACAATTTTTGGTTTATGGTGATATGTGTGACAATTTTACGTTGCTCTAGGGTTGAAACGCTCACTGATGTTTCAATTTTGGATTTTAGATTTCGGATTTTGGCGTGACTCCAGAGGTGAAACCAGAAAATTTGAGCATAAAATCTCAAATACAGTCAGTTAGTGAGGAATTATCGAAACAATCGGGTCTAAAACCAGACTTCGTCCAAAGTTTTTGTAGCTTGGCATCAATCCCCGTTACAAAAACGGCCTCCTGCCCCCTGCCTCCTGCCTTCGTTAACACTGCCTAATTACTGGTTGCCCGCAAATAGCTAGAAACTGTATTTTGCAGTAACATGGCGACTGTCATTGGTCCAATACCACCAGGAACAGGGGTGATATATTCTGCCACACTAGCAGTTGCGGCAAAATCGATATCGCCGACTAAACGACTTTTGCCACTGCTATCGGTGACGCGATTTATCCCCACATCTACCACAACAGCGCCCGGTTTCACCATCTGGGCAGTGATTAATCCAGGAATACCTGCTGCTGCAATCAGAATATCAGCATTTTGGGTGATGCTTTTGAGGTCTTGCGATCGCGAGTGGGCAATAGTGACTGTAGCATCAGCCTCTAACAGCATCAATGCCATTGGCTTACCAACTAAAATACTCCGTCCTACTACTACTGCCTGTTTTCCCACCAAGGGAATTTTATATTCTTCTAGCAGTCGCATCACTCCTGCTGGTGTACAACTGCGTAAACCTGTCTCACCCCGCACCAATCGCCCTAAGTTCACAGGGTGGAGTCCATCAGCGTCTTTATCCGGTGCAATTTTATGTAAAAGAGTTATTGCATCTAAATGATTAGGCAAGGGTAACTGTACCAGAATTCCATCTACCCGTTCATCTTGGTTAAGTTCCTCAATTACTTCCTCTAGTTCAGTTTGGCTGGTTTGAGTAGGAAAATGTTTACCAAAAGAGGTAATTCCCACTTTAGCGCAAGCTTTTTCTTTATTGCTAACATAAGCTGCTGAAGCGGGGTTATCACCAACCATTAACACTGCTAAACCAGGAGGTCGGCCAATTTTGGGTTGTAATTCTGTAATGTTAGCTGCTAATTCTTGATGAATTTTAGCGGCTAATGCTTTACCATCAAGGATTTTGGCGGTTTTTGTTTCCATTGTCATTAGTCATTGGTCATTGGTCATTAGTCATTGGTGATTGGTCATTGGTAAAAACCTGTTCCCAGTCCCCAGTCAATGATTATTTTCTCAGATTAATTGCGTTAGCTGAAGGATAAAGAATAAAAGGATGATCTAAAACCTTTTTTTGTCAGTAAAACATAGATAGTACGAATCGAAACTTGAGAAAACTGGTGAAAAGGTAAGGATTAATGCAAAAATTCTCTCATTTGCTTGCTTTTATACAACAAACAAAACTTTCTTCTTTGAGGTTTTTTCACCAAAGATTGGCCTTTTTTCTGGTGGTGGGACTTTGTAGTTGTGCTAACGGGAAACCTGGTGAATTAAATTTACAAACTCTGAGGATTGGCGCTAATGTTACACCGATTCGAGAAATTAAACCAGCACAAGACAATCAAGCTAGTGTTTACATCCAAGGAAAGATAGAAAAACACGCTCCTTTCATCAAGCAGCAAGCCTATCAAATCGCTGATTCGACAGGCAAAATCTGGGTTGTGACGAATCAAAGTAATCTGCAAGTCGGGCAAGACGTAGTTTTAAAGGGTAAAGTAAGATACAAAAGTATTCCCTTGGCTGGGCAAGAGTATGGGGAAGTTTACTTAGAAGAATAATTATTATGAATCATCAATTACCCCAGGTAGCGTTGCCTGCGGCGAACGTAGCGATCGCTATTCTCTATCAAGACAATAAATATCTCATGCAACTACGGGACAATATCCCCACTATAGATGCACCTGGATGCTGGGTAATTTTTGGTGGACACATAGAACCTCATGAAACCCCAGAGGTAGGCATTAAACGGGAAATTTTAGAAGAAATCGGTTATGAGTTGGCAGATGTAGTCAAATTTGGTGTTTATACCCATGAAAAATTCATTGAACACGTTTTTCATGCTCCCCTCTTGGTGAAATTAGACCAACTGGTTTTAAATGAAGGTTGGGACATGGGGTTATTAACAGTGGACAATATTCATTCGGGCAGATGTTATTCAGCAGTTGCAGATGAGGTGCGACCTTTAGGTACTAACCATCAACGTATTATGCTGGATTTTATTACTGCATCAATCAACTGAGAAGGGCATTTTATGAATAATCAACTACCTCAAGTAGCTATCGCTATTCTCTACCAAGACAATAAATATCTCATGCAACTACGGGACAATATCCCCAATATAGCTGCTGCTGGTTGCTGGGGTTTATTCGGTGGACATTTAGAACCAGGTGAAACACCAGAAATAGCACTTGTACGGGAAGTAATAGAAGAAATCGGTTATGAGTTACCTTCTTTTGCTAAATTTGGACTTTATACCGATGAGAGAGTTATTCGTCACGTTTTTCAAGCACCATTATTAGTGGGATTAGATCAACTAGTGCTGCATGAAGGTTGGGATATGGGATTATTGACAAGGGAAGATATTGAACGGGGTAGTTGTTATTCTGCGATCGCTGGAGAATTCAGACCTTTGGGAATTCCCCATCAACGGATAATGCTGGATTTTATCAACCAACAATTGTAGAGACGTTCCGGCGGAACGTCTCTACAGAATTCAGAATAAATTATGTACAAATGGCAGATGAATAAATGGGTTTAATATTCTCACCAATTCATAGACATTTTTTGTAAAGATCAATTAATAAATGTGATGGATTTATAGTATGCAAATAGTAAATAAACTACCGCGCTGGTTAAGCGTAGGTTTGGCTTTTCCTATTATCATTCTCAATGGATGGTTATTAATTCAGGTTGTCCAATATTTTCAACCTTTGGTAAGTGTTGTTTCAGTCGCTATCTTGTTATCTTTTGTTTTAGACTACCCCATCAAATTTTTTCATAAACGCGGAGTACCACGTAACTTAGCTATTGTCGGAGTTTTACTTTTAGCGGTCATAATTTTGGGGGCTGTAGGCGTGATTTTAGTACCCCTTATTTTCCAACAACTCAATGAATTAGTTAATATTCTTCCGGCTTGGATTGATTCGGGAACTCAACAATTACAAGCTTTTGTGAATTGGGCAGCTACACAAGATTTACCTGTAAATGTAACTGGTTTAGCAACTCAGTTATTAGAAAGAATTTCTAGCCAATTTCAGTCCTTTACTGGTAAAATTCTTAGTTTTGCGTTTGATACTATTGGTTTTTTAGTTAACTTAATATTGGCAGTAGTTTTAACTATCTACCTAATATTAAATGGGGAAAAGTTGTGGAACGGAATTTATCAATGGTTTCCACCCCATATTAGCACAAAAGTTAGATCATCACTCAAAGAAGATTTCCAAAATTATTTTATTGGTCAAGCAGTATTAGGCTCGATTTTAGCTGTAACAGTTACATTAGCATTCGTAGTTTTAAGAATTCCTTTAGCATTACTTTTTGGAATTGGCATTGGTTTTTTCTCTCTTTTCCCTTTTGGAACGGGAATAGGTATTGGTATTGTGAGTTTGTTGGTGACATTAGAAAACTTTTGGGAAGGGGTAGAAGTAGCAGCGATAGCCGTGACAATTGACCAAATTAATTCTAATATTGTTGCGCCAAGACTTTTAGGAAATTTAACAGGTTTAAATCCTGTTTGGGTGGTAATTTCTTTGTTAATTGGTGCGAAGTTAGGCGGGGTTTTGGGTTTATTAGTTGCTATTCCTCTCGCTAGTTTTATTAAAGATATTGCTGATAGTTGGCGGGCGGGTGAGTTGAAGAAGGTTGATGAAGTTGATGGGAGTGTAAGTGAAATGCAGAAAAGTGTAGAGGTAAGTTGATGGTTGTTTCAGGGTAAGGATTTTGATAAGATAGGGAGGTAGTTGTCAAGCTTCCCCTTATTGCGATCGCATTTTTACAACCATAATATCAAAAATGACTATATCAACCAGTAACACTGACGCAGAATAAGGAAAAATTGAAATCTATTTTGCTTTGTTAACCAGTGATCACTTTTTTATCAAGACGTTCAGCAAGCCATAATTTAATAATAGAATCAGAAGTTACACCTAAACGTTTTGCTTCTTGTTCTAATGCTTCTATCATCCAAACAGGAAAATCAATATTCACTTTTTTCTGTTCATAACCGGGACGAATTGCTTGAGATAAGTCTAAAAACTCAGTGATATCTTCATAATTGTCAAATTTAGTATCAAATTCTTCCGCTTTCATAAATATTTACCTCTTCAGTACGAGAACGACGAACAGATATAATCCTTATTTTATCACTTCGATAGGTAATGACTGCTGACCAATATTTATCACCTATTTTACCAATGATTAAAAATCTGGGTTCATCGGTTGTGCGTGCGGGTATTTCTACACGGTTTGTATCTGTCCACAGTTTTTGTGCTTCAATAAAATCAATGTTATGTTTAGTTTGATTGGTTGCACTTTTATTAGGATCAAATTCAAATTCCATAACTATCGCCTGTTTACAACTATCATATCAAAAATGAATGGAGCAAACTGCAATACAGAAGCAGAGTAATTAGGCAATTTTTTGATAAACTACATTAATTTTCGGTTGTGATTTATCTGATTTTTGATTTGTTACCATGATTTCTACATTTTGACCTAATTTTATTAAATAACTTAATAAATTTTCAAGGGTAAATTCTTTGAGAATACCGTTACTTAAATTATTGACTTGTGCAAGTTCTAAATTTAAAATTTGTCCAGCTTGTTCTGGTGTGATTTGTTGTTGTTCTAAAATATCAGCAATGACAGAAGCTAATTTAACTTTTGCTAGTTTTTCTTCTGCATTAGCAAATCCTAAATCTTGAAAGATATTGCCAGAACTGATGGTGTAATCTAACATAATATTCCTTTTATGAGGATTAATTTTGTCTAATTTGTGAGATTTGTCTTGCTGTTTGTAATCGCTGCTGAATTAAATCAATAGTTTGTTGAGGTGTTTTAATTCCTTGAGTAGATTTCTTTTTAAAAGCATGGAGAACATAAACAGCGTCATCTATTTTTATAGCATAAACAGTTCGGTAAGTGTCAGTTTGATAGTTGCTGCGAATTTCAAATACTCCATTTAATCCTTTTAATGGTTTGATTTTAGGATGAGTTTGATTAGTTTGCACTCGGTAGAGAATATACCCAACTTCATCAATTACATCTTCAGGAAATTCTAAAAGTTCTTCTTTAGCAGAATTTACCCAGATAACTGTTTTGATTGTATCATTAGTCATAATTTAGTTAATAAACTATCTTCCCTGTTTTATCAATTAAGTGATCTTTTCCATTAATTGTTATTTTTGCTAATCCTTCTTCAAAATTATAAGCATTATCAAACTGACAAGGAATAACTACTTGACCATTAGTATTTATATAACCACATTTATCTCCTATTCGTACATTTGCCAGTCCTTCTGAAAACCACACAGTCCTATCAAATTGACAAGAAATCACTATTTGACCATTAGTATTGATATATCCATATTTTTCTCCTATCTTTACGGCTGCTAGTCCTTCAGAGAACCAGTAAATCTGATTAAATTGACAAGGAATAACCATTTGACCATTAGTATTTATACACCCATACTTTTCTCCTATTTGTACCATTGCTAGTTCTTCTGAAAATCTGAAAGCATAATCAAACTGACAGGGAATAATCACTTTACCATTGGTGTTGATATACCCGTATTTTCCTCCTATCTTTACGGCTCCTAGTCCTTCTGAAAACGAATCAGCACCATCAAACTGACAGGGAATAACTAATTTACCAATAGTATTGATAAATCCCCATTTTTCTTCTATTTTTACTTTTGCTAGTCCTTTTGAAAACGAATCAGCATCATCAAACTGACAGGGAATAACTAATTTACCAATAGTATTGATAAATCCCCATTTTTCTTCTATTTTTACTTTTGCTAGTCCTTCTGAAAACGAATCAGCATCACCAAACTGACAGGGAATAACTAATTTACTAATAGTATTGATAAACTGTCATACCTAAAGCATAAATATCACTACTAAATTTAGGTTTACCCATAGCCTGTTCTAAAGGCGTATATCCCGGCGTACTAATACGAATAGTTCGGGTAGTAGAGCCTGATTTCATGGCAGTAGTGGTATTAATTTGTTTGATTGCACCAAAATCAATTAATACTAACTTACCATCCTTACGTCGCATAATATTGTCTGGTTTAATATCCCTATGAATAACTTTGTTGTCATGGACATAAACCAATATTTCTAAAACATCTCGTAAAAGTTGAATTACTTCAGCTTCACTAAACTTTTTACCAGGACAGATTTCATTAGTTAAATCTTTGCCTTCAATAAATTCCTGAATTAAATAGACCTCTTGCAGAATTCATTTTATGTTAAAATGGAGGTTTGCCTTAATTTTAGCCAAAAGTTTAGAATTAAACGACTATCTTTAAATTTGCGATGCCTTCGGCGTTCGCGTAGCGTCTCGTATCCCTTACGGGACCGAAGGAATAGAGAGCGCAGCTATCGCAACAATACCCAAATACACATAAAACCTAAACCTCCTAATTGTAGCACAGGAACAATTGTGCAAGAGGTCTAATAAAAGTCTTCATCTTCCTGAAAATAGGCATACAATTTAGGAATTTGATCGTGGTTTTGACCTAATTTATATAAAATTTGTGCTTCTTGTTTAAATAAACGTATACTATCTCTATCAATTTCTGTAGGTTTTAACCGTTTAACCACACAAACCGGTTTAGGAGTAACAGGAATATCTAAATCTTCAGCAAGGTAAGTTTCCCCAAACCCACCTGCACCTAATTGTTTGATAATCTGGTAACGTTGACGGAGAATCTTACCAATCATAAGATGTTATCTTTATAACCCTGTTTCTATCTATAATAACTGATAATCTCTCTTTGCGTCTCTCTCTGCGCCTCTGCGTCTCTGCGTGAGAAAAAAATAAATAAACTTTAAGCGATCGCACTCCATCCCCCACATCACGCTATCATCAAAAATAGTGCCTAAACTGTGCAACCTCAGCATCTACCATGACCACACCAGAAAGCAATCAACCAAATACACCTCTTAGCGATACAAAACTGGTAGAAGACCGCAGCAAGCTGAGTAAAATGTATCAGCACTATGTAGAAATGAAGGATAAATATCCTCATGCGTTGCTGCTATATCGCGTCGGTGATTTTTTTGAAACTTTTTTCCAAGACGCTGTAACCGTCTCCAGAGAATTAGAATTAGTTTTAACTAGTAAACATGGTGGTGAGCTTGGTCGTATTGCTATGACTGGTGTACCTCATCATGCTTGGGAACGCTACACAACCCAACTGGTAGAAAAAGGTTATGCTGTAGTGATTTGTGACCAAGTTGAAGACTCTGCTGATGCTATTGGTTTAGTAAAGCGCGAAGTAACCCGCATCCTCACACCAGGGACTTTACTAGAAGAAGGAATGCTCAAAGCAAGTCGTAATAACTACTTAGCCGCTGTGGTAATTGCGGTGAATCATTGGGGTTTAGCCTATGCAGATATATCAACTGGGGAATTTCTCACCTGTCAAGGTAGTGATTTAGAACACCTGACTCAAGAGTTAATGCGATTGCAACCTTCAGAAGTGTTGTTTCCTACAAATGCTCCTGATTTGGGTAGTTTACTACGTCCGGGGGAAACCTCACCCTCCCTTCCCCAATGCTTACCACCGACATTTTGTTATAGTTTGCGCTCGCAACTTCCCTTTTCTCAAGCCGAAGCTAGAAGTAAATTATTGCAGAAATTCAAATTGCGATCGCTCGAAGGGTTAGGTTGTGAACATCTCCCCCTCGCAGTTCGCGCTGCTGGTGGACTACTGGAATACATCGAAGATACACAAAAAGAAAACACCGTTTCTTTGCAACTATTACACACCTATACACTCACAGATTATCTGATCGTTGACCACCAAACCCGACGCAACTTAGAAATTACCCAAACCGTTCGCGATGGTACATTTCACGGTTCTTTGTTGTGGTCTTTAAACAGAACCAGCACCGCAATGGGAGGAAGAGCTTTAAGAAGATGGTTGTTACAACCGCTACTTGATATCAAAGGCATTCGAGCGCGACAAGATACCATTCAAGAACTACTGGAAAATACCTCTTTACGTCAAGATTTACGGCAGTTATTACGGCAAATCTACGATTTAGAACGGTTAACAGGTCGTGCAGGTTCAGGGAGAGCAAACGCACGAGATTTAATGGCTTTAGCTGATTCTTTCTCCCGTTTACCGGAATTATCTCGTATAGTGGAAGATGCGCGATCGCCTTTTCTCAAAGCTTTACAAAAAGTCCCACCTATATTAGAAGAATTAGCAAAAAAGTTACACGCCCACATCGTGGAATCACCACCCACCCATTTAAAAGAAGGTGGTTTAATTCGTCCCGGTATAAATCCCCTATTGGATGAAAGAAAAGCTACAGTAGAAGCAGATCAACAATGGATTGCAAATTTAGAAGTTGATGAAAGAGCGAGAACGGGAATTCCCAACTTAAAGGTAGGTTTTAATAAAACTTTTGGTTATTACATCAGTATTTCTCGTTCTAAATCTGACCAAGTTCCAGAAAATTACATCCGTAAGCAAACGCTGACAAATGAGGAACGTTACATTACTCCAGACTTGAAAGAACGAGAAGCACGGATATTGACAGCAAGGGACGATTTAAATCAGTTGGAATATGAGATTTTTGCCGCTTTACGGGATGAGGTGGGTTCTCACGCGGAAACCATTCGCAATATTTCTCGTGCGGTAGCTGCTGCTGATGTATTATGTGGTTTGGCTGAGTTGGCTGTCCATCAAGGTTACTGTCGTCCTGAAATGGTGAACGGACGGGAAATTGAGGTTGTTGATGGTCGTCATCCGGTTGTTGAACAGTCTTTACCTGCTGGGTTTTTTGTTCCTAATTCGACTTGGTTAGGAGGAATGAACCACGAAGGAGCGAAGGACACGAAGGAAGAAGGGAAGAAGGAAGAGAAGAAGAATGTTGTCCCTATCTCTCTACGTTCTTATCCTGATTTGGTGATTTTGACGGGTCCCAATGCTAGTGGGAAGAGTTGTTATTTACGGCAGGTGGGTTTAATTCAGTTAATGGCGCAAATTGGTAGTTTTGTACCTGCTAGGTCGGCGAGGTTGGGGGTGTGCGATCGCATTTTTACCCGTGTTGGTGCTGTTGATGATTTAGCAACTGGTCAATCTACTTTTATGGTAGAAATGAATGAAACTGCAAATATTCTCAATCATGCAACTGCTAAATCTTTGGTTTTATTAGATGAAATTGGTCGTGGAACTGCAACTTTTGATGGTCTTTCTATTGCTTGGGCTGTGGCAGAATATTTAGCAGTGGAAATTAAATCTCGGACTATTTTTGCAACTCATTATCATGAGTTAAATGAATTAGCTAGTATTGTTCCTAATGTGGCTAATTATCAAGTGACTGTGAAAGAGTTACCTGATCAAATTATCTTTTTACATCAAGTTCAACCCGGTGGTGCTGATAAATCTTATGGTATTGAAGCGGGAAGATTAGCGGGTTTACCTGCGGTTGTAATAAAGCGTGCAAAACAGGTAATGGGACAAATTGAAAAACACAGTAAAATTGCCATGGGTTTGAGGGAAGGACTATAAAACTAACTCCATCAAATCTTCTAGCACTCAGATCCCCGACTTCTAGCAATAAATCATGATTTATTGACATAATTAAATAAAGAAGTCGGGGATATATGTATTACTGATTTCTTCCTTTGCACCTTTGCGCGAAACTTAATCAAAATGTAATTCAATAACCTAAAAATTTCTATAATTACGAATTACCCAAAAGTTTCCTAGCAGCTGCTAAAAGTAACCTCTGTTCAGCACGAGCGATCGCTTGATAAGTCCTCTCCACAGCTTCCGGTTCCACAGAAATAGAAGTAATACCCCATTCCACCAACTTATCAATAATTTCTGGATATAAAGCAGGTGCTTGACCGCAGATTGAACAAGGAATCCCCCCATCTTTAGCCATCTTAATTAATTGAGCGATCGCACCCATTACCGCTGGATGACGTTCATCAAATATACTTGCTAAATCTCCCTGTTCCCGATCTACACCTAAAATTAATTGCGTCAAGTCATTAGTGCCAATAGAAATACCCGCTACCCCAGCTTTAATATATTCTGGCAATAAAAACAGTACACTCGGTACTTCTGCCATGATCCATAATTGAAAATGAGGATTTTGAGTTAAACCTACTTGCTCAACTTTACGACGACAAAATACAAATTCTTCCACAGTCCGCACAAAAGGCAACATCAAACGAATATTGGTGTAATCATTTTTTTGTAACCACATCAAAGCCTTCAATTCTAATTCAAAAACAGCCGGATTGCGTAAATAACTCCAAGTCCCATGTTCACCTAATATCGACTGTGGTGAAGATTGTCCACTATCACAAAAAGAAGGTAAATCCTGTGGTCGCCAATCTAAAGACCGATATAAAATAGGTCTTGGTGCAAAAGCCCGCGCAAACTTTTTAATCTGTGCAGATAGAGTTTCTAATAATTCTGACTGTCTTCCATCCAACAGCCAAGCATGAGGATTTTGTCCCTCCAAAATATTTAACATCATCAATTCTGAACGTAATAATCCCACCCCATCTACAGGCAAATTTTGGACTTTTTCAATCAAATTAGGTTGACTGAGATTAACTAATAGTTGGGTAGCAATCATAGGTAGGGGTTTAGCAATGCTAAACCCGTACTGGGGCTGATCTGACTTATTCTCAAGTGGCTCCTTTGTGTACTGGTGTGATGAAATTTTCTCCCCATCTCCCCATCTTCCCATCTCCCCATCAGGCCAGTTATCGCCCTCTCCTCCACTGCGATAAACTTCTCCCCTGTCACCATCAAGCATTAGTCTTTCGCCAGTTTGAATTAACTTTGTGGCATTTTTGGCACTGACTACAGCAGGAATACCCAATTCCCTAGATAAAATCGCCGCGTGGCTGGTTAGTCCTCCTCGTTCTGTAATAATCCCCCCCACTTCATGTAGTAAAGGCAACCAATCAGGAGTGATTGCTGGGGCGATTATGATTACTCCCTTTGGCACTCCCTTGGCAATTTGTTCTGGTTTGGGTTGTGAACTAACAATCACATAAGCAGTAGCCATCACACGTCCCCTAGCAGCCCCTATGCCTTTGAGGAAGTGCAAGCTAGTAACTAAAGATGGAGGGGCGCTAATTTGAGTAATGTAAAGCTTCGGGGCTGAAGTTGCTTCGGTAATTGTCCACTTTATAGTTAATTTTGCCCCTAGTTCACTCACTAGTTGATTGCCTAAATGAATTATTTGCTGTCGGAAATCTTCTGGTAAAGCATACTGTTTTTGCTGATGCTCACTGAGTAGGTAGGCCAACAAACAATTGTGTTCTGTCATCAATACTGATGTAGACAGGGATTGCGCCGCCGCAACAGATGTAAAATCACCAACAGAATAGGCGAGAATTTTATTTCCCAATTGTTGTTCTTGAACAACTCCGGTTTTTTCTTCGATGTAGTAAACATCTGGTAATACTTCGCCCCTGTTAATAGCTACTCCTAATCCATAAGTGGCTTCAATCTCCCAGCCTAATGTGTCGGCTTTGAATGAACCGGAGGCGATCGCATTTTCCACCGGTTGCACTAACACCCCTAAATTAATTTGTTTGAAGTTAATGCCTACACTCTGCCAATATAGGAGACTTCTGGCACGAAACAACTGGCTCCAAGTTTGCTTTAACCCTTGAGCGATCGCTTCAGAATCACAAACACAAAAAACCGACTCCAGCAACCCAGAGATATTGCCCATCACCTGATTAACAGATGATACGCTCAGTGTAGGACGCAAAATTAAACATTTCCCTTCCCAAGTTTTAGCAGCTTGGAAAATCTTATTCACCCAGTGCTGTGGAACAGTACCAGAAATAATTTCCTGACGCAAGCGGCCAGCCACCTGTTGAAGTTGTAGCCAATTACCTACATCCAAATGTAGCGACGAATAGGGCAAGTCCGCAACCAACGGCTCTGAACTATTGAGAGTTTCTAGAAATTTTCGTCCAACGTCCGCCCCAACCACAAAACCAGGCGCTACTGGATAGCCCCTTTGCATAATTCTGCTCAAGTAAAACGCTTTATCGCCAACCTGGGCGCGGTCTTGTGGTGTAATCTGGTCAAGCCAGTAGAGTTTGTCCACTCAAATCATTAGGTGTCATTTGTTCAGGTGTTAGGTATCATCTGTCAGTTATCGACCCACCGACTTGATGATAAAATGCTATTCCAGATTTTTTTATTATGCCGAATTTATGTAGTAGCCTTGTTAGCCAATTTCACGTCAATATTATTTACTACTGACTTTTTGACACCATATTACCAATTAACGTAGAATATAATGTTGTTTGTTGTAAATTAGAATTAATTGACAAACCCTTATTACATTGCCAGCAATGATTGGCTTAATATCTGCTTTCGGCTCTGTCTGGCACTGCTGATTGGTTCAATTATAGGCTTAGAACGGCAACTCAAGCGTAAACCAGCTGGGTTAAGAACTCATATGTTAGTCAGTTTGGGTTCGGCTGTGTTTACTATCACTGCTATCCAAGTCGGAGGAGAAAAAATCAGTGCCGATGCTCTCAGTCGCGTCATTCAAGGAATTGCTGCTGGAGTGGGATTTCTCGGTGCTGGAGAAATTTTGCGCGAATCTTCTCAAAAATCACAATCAATTGAAATTCATGGTCTTACTTCGGCCGCAGCTATTTGGGTGGCAGCTGCTTTAGGAATTGCCTCTGGGTGTGGTTTATGGCAGCTAGGATTAATTGCTGCTGTGTTGACAGTTATAGTTCTGAATTTATTTAAAAAATTAGAAAAATTTTATTAGTCATTAGTTATTAGTCATTGGTGATAATCAATAAAAAATTCGTTGATCCGGTTTCAAAATCAGTGTGTGCCATTAGTCATGGGTCTTTGTGTAAAACTAAACAAATTCAATGCTTTGGCAAAAATTTCTTCGTCTGCTCTTGTTTGCAGAATTGATTTAACTAAATTAATAAATTCTAAATCCGATATATCATCATTATCTATGATTTTACTCGCCGCATAAAAACTCACATCATCAATACTTAATTCATTAGTAATACCTGTTTGAAATCTAGAAGTTTTACTGTACCAAGAAAGCGATTTACCACGTAATGTAAATTGAAACCAGATAATTTTCTCATTTTTTAATTCCAAAAAAATATCAAAATAAGGTTCTCCTCCTTGAAGCCACATTCTCTCTGTATCTGCTTTTTCACATGGTTTCAGTAGCTTTGGCTCAATCACTCTCAAGGATGCACTTAGTAATGCAATCTCTTTTTTATCTAATACATGACTTTTTTGATTCATATCCAAATTATTTACCAGAAACTTTAAAAATACCAATTACCAATTACCAATTACAAAGAAGGCAGGAGGCAGGAGGGAAGAAGTAAGAATTAAAACTTTAGTTCTGGGTCTAAAGCCCAGTTTAAAAGAGGAATTGTATCGAGACGCATAGCGCCAGATACAAAGCGTCCTTGCTTCAATCCCACGTAGAGAAAACGTGGGTTCCTCCTGCCTCCTGCCTCCTATCTCCTGCCTCTTGAACCTACAGCAGATTGCAGATCAATGAGGTAGATAATCTAAATTTAAACCTATACACAAAGCCAGTTTTACTCCTGACTCCTGCTGTATTTACATTGATATTTCTCCTGATTTCACGAAGAGAATTTGTGAAGAATTTAACCATTGAGAGTCAAAAGCACCTAAATGTGTAGTAGTAATTAAAGTCTGAAAACGGTCTTGGATAGTATCAAGTAATTGATTTTGACGAGATAGATCCAATTCGGCTAAGACATCATCCAATAAAAGTAAAGGAGGTTCATTAACGACCTCTTCAATTAATTGTAATTCTGCTAATTTTAAAGCCAAAACCAGTGTTCGTTGTTGACCTTGGGAACCATATTGACGAGCAGGTGTTTGGTTAATAATTAATTCTACTTCATCCCGGTGTGGACCAACAAGGGTAGTACCTCGGTGCAGTTCGACAGCAGATCGCTGTTGAATTTTACCTAAAAAAGCTTGTGCAACTTCTTCTTTCTGGTCTTTTCCTATTGGAACATTAGGGGCGTAGTTAATTTGTAAAACTTCTGTGCTACCGCTAATACTACCATGCCAAGCTGCGGCGATGGGTGCTAATCTTTGGATAGCTCGGTCACGTCTTCTAATTACCTTTGCACCGGCGGTAACTAACTGTGCATCCCAAATAGCCAATTCGGACTCCTGACTTCTGACTCCTGACTCCTGACTCCTTTTCAAAAAAGCATTGCGTTGGCGTAATACTTGGTTATATTGCTGCAAAATATGAGCATAAACTGGTTCGAGTTGAATTAAAAGTGTATCTAACCAGTTACGACGAACTTCAGGACTACCGCGCACCAATTCTAAATCTAAACTGGAAAATTCAACCGCATTAAGAACACCGAGAAAGTCCATTTGTCGGCGGACTGTTTCACCGTTGATAGCCACACTACGGCGGCCATGTCGTCGTAAAGTTAAGGTTAAGTCACAAACTCCGTTTGCTCGTTCTAGGGTGGCATTAATTTGAGCGATCGCATCTCCATCTCTAATTAAATCACGATCGCGTGCCATGCGGTGCGATCGCAATGTGGCTAACAACTCTACCCCCTCCAACAAATTCGATTTTCCCTGAGCATTATTACCCACCAAAATTGTCTTGGCAGCATTAAACTCTATCTTTTGCTCTTGGTAATTACGAAAATGTCGGAGGTGTAGAGTTTTGAGGTACATAAGGTTAGGTAATAGGTAATTGGAGGTAAGAGGCAGAAATTAATTATTTAATTTTGGATTTTGGATTTCGGATTTTGGATTGTAATTATTCATTTCCAATCTCCCCATCTCCCCATCTCCCCATTTCCCCAATTACCAATTAAACAGTCCTTTTGCCCATAAAACGGAAGAATAACTTTTCACATTCAACCCAGACAAACATCAAGCTACTGAAGCCAATACAAGTTCCCAATTCTGAAAGACTTAGTTCGTGAGTACCAAAGAAATCTCTAAGCGGTGGGACGTATACTAACATTAACTGTAAAATCGTTGTCACGATTACAGAACCCAGCACAAAGAGATTAGAAAAAGGATTCATCTCAATAGTGAGTTGGTTGTTAGAACGAATAGCGATCGCATGACCCATTTGGGCGAGACACAAAGTAGTAAATACCATTGTTTTCCAAGTGTCGGGATTGCCTGGATACCCTTGTGCATGAGTATGATTATAAGCCCAGGACATCAAGGCAATAGAAATGATGGCAAAAACTATACCGATGCGAATCATGTAAGCACCCAATCCCCTGGCAAAAATACTTTCACGGGGACTAAAAGGAGGACGCTGCATCACATCTGGTTCTGGAGGTTCTACAGCTAATGCTAAAGCAGGCAAACCATCTGTTACCAAGTTCATCCACAGAATTTGCAAAGGAGTCAGAGGAACGCCTCCTAAGCCAATTAAAGGTGCAGCAGCGATAGTGAGAACTTCACCAATGTTACTGCCCAAGATGTATTTGATAAACCGCCGAATGTTGGTATAAACAACTCTACCTTCTTTAGTAGCAGCCACAATGGTGGCAAAGTTATCATCTAACAGCACCATATCGCTGGCTTCTTTACTGACATCTGTACCAGTGATACCCATAGCGATACCAATATCAGCTTGTTTCAGGGCGGGTGCATCATTCACACCGTCCCCAGTCATAGCTACAAATCGACCACGACGTTGCAATGCTTGCACAATTCGCAGTTTGTGTTCTGGAGAAACTCTGGCGTAAATGCTGACTAAATCAACTTGTTCCTCTATTTCCGTGTCACTCATGCGTTGTAATTCTTGACCGGTTAGGACTCTAGCATCTGCATCAGCTATACCTAAGTCTACAGCGATCGCTCGTGCGGTCAATTGATGATCACCAGTAATCATGATGGGACGAATACCAGCTTGACGACATTCTTCCACAGCTGCCCTGACTTCAGGGCGTGGTGCATCGAGCATTCCCACTAAGCCCAACCACACCAAATCCTGTTCAGAAGTATCTTCTGAAGCTTCTGGAGGTACTTCCGTTAGAGGTTTGTAGGCAAAACCCAACACCCGCAAACCTTGAGAGGCCATTTGGTCATTGGCTGCCAGAATTTGAGCGCGTCGTTCTTCGTCGATGGTGATAGAGTGATCACCCAGATAAATTTGATGACAACGTGCCAAGGTTAATTCTGGTGAACCTTTGGTAAACATTAAATATTGTTCAGATTCTAAAAAACCTGCTATTACCGGGTCCACCCCACTCATAGCCGGATCACCTGTGGCCACTTCCTCCACTTGACAAATTACACTCATGCGTTTCCGTTCTGAAGAAAAGGGAAACTCGGACACACGGGGTAATTTACTACTCCATTGATCTTTTTCAATAGCAGCTTTACCCGCCAAAGTCATCAAAGCGCCTTCTGTGGGGTCGCCTAAAATTACCCATTCTCCGGCTTCTCTTTGCAGTACCGAGTCATTACACACAGCACAAGCAACTAACAAAGCCGATATTTCTGGATTTTCATCTAGGTCAACTGGTTGGTCATGTAACTGAAAATCCCCAATGGGAGCATAACCTTCTCCCGTGACCCGGAAAGTCTGTTGATTGGTGTAGACTGACTGCACCACCATTTTATTTTGAGTCAAAGTCCCAGTTTTATCAGAACAGATGGTAGTTACAGAACCTAGAGTTTCCACCGCTGGGAGTTTACGAATCAAGGCATGGTGGCGCACCATTCGCTGAGTTCCCAGTGCTAGAGTAACGGTAATAACGGCTGGTAAACCTTCAGGAACTACAGCCACCGCCATACTTAAGGAAACTTCCAAAAGTTCTTGTAAGTTGCTAAAACCTCTAGCTTGGATAATACCACCGACCACCACAATCGCCACGAGTACCAAAGAACCCGTAACCAACACATTACCCAGTTGAGTCATGCGCTGCTGTAGGGGTGTAGGTTCACTTTCCACCGACTGCAACATCGTGGCAATTTTGCCCAGTTCCGTTGTCATGCCGGTGTTGGTAACAAGAACCTTAGCGCGTCCTTGGACTACTTCTGTTCCTTGAAAAACTAGATTAATGCGATCGCCTAATGCAGTATCTTCTGGTAATGTGAGAATTGCTTGCTTATTTACAGCTTCGGCTTCACCCGTCAGTGCAGACTCCCGCACCTGCAAATTAGACTGTTCTATTAAGCGTCCATCAGCAGCTAATTGTACACCAGCTTCCAGCAGCATCACATCCCCAGGTACTAGTTCCTTCCCTGCTACATCCGCCAGTTTACCGTCTCGGATGATGCGGACTAAGGGAGAAGATAGTTTTTTCAAGGCTGCTAGAGCTTTTTCAGCCCGGCTTTCCTGGACATAGCCTAGTATGCCATTGAGGATAACAATCGCCATAATCGCAATTGTGTCTTTAAATGGCACTTCACCAGCTTTTAATGTATCTTGTTGCAGCGCCCAAAAATCTAATCCACCAGAAATCAGGGCTACTCCTATCAGCATCAATAACATGATGTTAGTGAACTGATCTAGTAGAATCTGCCAAGGGCTACGGCCACCATGTTCTTCTAGTTCGTTGGGTCCGTATTTTTGCAAACGTTGTTCAACTTCTTGGGATGTTAAGCCGCTATCTGCATTACTATCAAGCAGGTTTAAAGCTTTATCAACCTCTAAACTATGCCAAACTGCGGCACTTTCAGGCAAAGAATGAGCAGACATCGTGTAGGTTACAGGAAAGGGTTACAAAATTCGATCATAATTGAGTGATGGCAGGAATTCCATCAACTCAAGTTACATTGGGGACTGGGGACTAGGGACTAGGGACTGGGTAGTAATTGATAATTACCACTGACAACTGACAACTGACAACTGACAACTGACAACTGACCAATAAAATAATATGAGTTTTGCACTCCCTAGTTTGAATGTTAGCCAGATGTTTGGGCAAAAAACAATTCGACCGCTTACTGCTGTTACCCTTTATGGTATTGCTTTCATCAAAGATAAACTTATTGCTATCGATACAACAAAAGGGCATTTATTGGAGATTGACCCCATCTCTGATAACAGTAAAATTCTTAATCCCCACCAAGTTAAGGAATTTAGCGATGTTACTGGTTTAGCCGTCTGGGAAGATACACTGTGGGTCAGCCGTGGTAATAGCGTTTATTTGTGTAAGCTGGACTCTTTGGGGTTGGAGCATTTTGTCACCTTACCTTATGCTGCTGATGGTGTTGCTGTTTGGGAGTCCACTGTCTATGTTAGCTGCCAAAGACTGGGCTGTGTTCTGATTTTTGACCGGGATACACGCAAAGAAATTACTCGATTTTATGCCCCTGGTGTGGGAAGAGAAAATTTGGCAGTTAGTCAGGAAACTCTCTGGGTTTGCGATCGCACTGAGCAAACAGTTTACTCTATGGATAGGGCCACTGGAGAACTTCGTTTTAGTGTTCTCACACCTTTTGCTTCTCCTACAGGTATCGCTATCCATAGTCAGGATGAAACAGGTAAGGATATTCTCTATGTTTCCTACTCTACTGAAGAGCCTTATATTCGTGATAATCCCAATGCTGACCCTAGTCATGAGCTAACCTACCGGGATATCACTTTTATTCATCCCCTGTATTATCATTATCAGCCAGATAAACGCTACGCCCTATCTAATGGTTATCTGGTAGAAATGTCCTATGTAGAGGAAATTGCTCCCTTAGACGAGGTTTATTTAACCAATGTAGAATGGCGGATTGCGCTACCATCTCAAACAGAACGCCAAAAGGTCAAACAAGTTGAACCCATCGGTTTACCCTTCACAGAAGAAATTATCGCCGGACAACGGGTAGCCGTATTTAAGTTTGATTCCCTCGTTCCCGGTGAACGCCATATCTTCGGCTGGAAAGCACTTTTAGAAGTTCGCGGCATTAAGTATCGCATCACACCCAAAGATGTAGAAGACCTCCCTGAACTGACACCAGAGTTACAAACTCGTTATTTGGTGGATGATGATGATTTAGCAATGGAGACTACCATTGTCCGCCGTGCAGCCCGTGAAGCTGTCGGTTCAGAAACTAATATGTTGCGAAAAATGTACAATATCCGCAACTACGTCTATGATGAGTTATCCTATGGTATCAAACCCCACATAGATACACCTGATATAGTTTTAGAACGAGGCGTTGGTTCCTGTGGGGAATATGTAGGCGTATTGTTGGCTTTGTGCCGTTTGAATGGTATTCCTTGTCGGACTGTAGGTAGGTATAAATGCCCTCCCTATGGTGAACAACAAGGAGTCCCTCTGCAACCCGACTTTAATCATGTTTGGCTAGAGTTTTACATCCCTGATTTTGGGTGGGTACCAATGGAATCTAATCCTGATGATGTGGGCGATGCTGGTCCCTATCCCACACGCTTTTTTATGGGATTATGCTGGTATCATATCGAAATTGGCAAAGGAGTATCCTTTGAAACCCTTACCAGCAATGGCGATCGGTTAACCAAAGAAGATATCTCTATTGGCGAGTTGGCCATTAACCATATTCGTTTTACAATTCTTAAAGAATTACCACCTGTTTAATTTGGGAATTCAGAATTGGGAGTTTGTAGCTAGCAATGGGGTATCAGGTAGAAGCATTGTTGAATTGGCTTCAAACGCCCCCATTGCCACAAGTTCCGTACAACCCTTAACTATAAATTTAACTATAGGTAAGAAAGATTTATGTTTACTTTAATGAAAGTATCAGTAAATTTTCGGATTTCATGGTAAAGTGTGAAAAGCAAATAATTCCCTAGAAATATGGAGAGTAAGATTTGATCAAGCCTTGCTAAAACCGTGTAAATTCGGTTGACGCGTACATATATATGTAAGAAAAATGACTTATAACTCTGTTTGTAAACGGTAATCAAAGGTGAAAAATTGGACGAGTTCTGAATCTGAAAAAACTGTGCAACAAACACCCTTAGCGAAAGTTCATGGTGGTAGACGAGAATATCTACACAACTACCACGACTGTTATCAAGAAGAGCAGTTGATATATCAGCATTTTCTTCATTTGGTACAAATGGAATCTCCCGACCAAATGATTGAACGTTTTCGCGCTCTTTTTGTTGAGCGTGCGAATTATCCTGAGCCGGAAATTATTCTAATTTTAGACAAAATTACAGCCTCTAAGACAGCAACAGAAGATTTTAAATTTTTTCTCAACCGTTGTTGTCATATTTTGATTAACCGCTGGTATATGCAACCCCAATTGCATCATGCTATTACGGAGTTAATCAGCTTGTTTGATTTACCACCTAATAGGTTGGTAGTGAATTCTTTCCGTCTGCGAGAAATTAGGCGCTTGCGGGAACTGTTGCAGATTTTTACTGAAAGTGATCAGTATGTAATCTTGCGTCGGTTTCTTCAATTAGTGAATCAAACACCTAAGTTGAATACCCGTAAAGATAATCAACCTTTGATAAATTTGATCAGTCGCTATCCTTATTTATATGAACATTGTTTAATTAGTGAAGATTCTACTTTTGAGCAACAAGAAACCGTCAGAAACTTTCAGGCACAGGTACAAAAAAAATTTGAAATTGACCTGTCACAATATATAACTTATAAAGTCCGTCGGATTCAGGTTTTAAGAAAAGTTTCCCCAGCGGAAGCGAATCGGATTTTACGGCCTATTAATAATCCTACATTGTTGAGCGATAGCGATCTCTACAGTACCGTAAAACAATTTATTGGAAAAACAGAAGGTAATTATACTTACCAAGAAAGAGCGCAGCAGTTCTTAAAATATAGTAGTCAAACTGCTAAATTCCAGGATTTTAAGGATGATTTATATGAATATCTAATATCCTCCATTGACGGACAATATGGCAAACGCCAATTTAATCAACGTTTATACACTCATTTACAGAATACATTACCGGATGCTGATGATCAAAGGCTCAATGACTTCTTAATGGTGAGAACTTGTAGTCAGTTACTAAACTTTTTAGTTGTCAGCAGTCAAGCATCGCCACAACACTCAACTTTTTTAGATTTAATTAGTAATCAAGGTTCGCTACCAACTATTGGCTTATTGCTGAAAGTGGTTTTAATCTGTCATAAAGTTAAACCATATTTGGAAAAAAGATTTGCAATTTTGTTTAATCACTATGAAACGGCGACTACTAATGCTATTGATTGGTTAGTGGCAACTTTAGAACAATTAAATATTGCCATGAGTATTAACTTTGGTGAGCTTGATTTATCGTTTTTTAAGAGATTTTGTTGAAGGCAGGAGGCAGGAGGCACAAGAAAAATAACTATTCTCTATTTCCTTACTTACGAATTACGAATTATTGGCATTGAGTGTGATTTTGCAGGATTATAAGTAGAAAATTCACAGATTGAATTAAAGGGACAAAATCGGCAGTGATTGCCGGGATTGGGTGGAAAGATTTGACTAAAGTTACTGCTTCTCGCTGCATATTTCTGTAAATCAAGTTGGTGTTTATTCGCTACATTAGCCAACTCAAATTCTAGAGATGCTAATTCATGATTATTAATAGTAATTAACTCAGATTTTTGACAAACTTCTAAATTATAAAATGAAGCTACAGCAGATTTTCCAGGATAAAGATAACGCGCTGCTAATAAATAAACTAATGCTTGTCGTTTATCAAAAGCAGACTTACCAGTTTTAAAATCTAAAATATGCAAAGTGCTATCAGACTCGATAAACACACAATCCATAGCTGCATATAACCGAAAACAATAATTAGCTTGTTCAATCAAAATTGGTTTGGGAAATCCTTCATCACCGGGTGTTAACTGAATAATGCTTTTACCCAAAAGTAAAGGTGATTTTTGATATTTTTGTAAAATTTGTATTACCCGTTGCTTAACCTGAAAAGTGAAGTTACTGAGTTTCAGTGACTGCGCGACTTTTTCCACTCCATCCGACTGAGTTAACCACTGCAAATGATGATGAAACTCATACACACCTTTTTGAGCTAAGATACCGATACGCTGCGGTGGTGTAGCTTGGGCTAATAAAGCTTTTACCTCTGGTTCGTGTTGTCGAGCTTTAATAAATCCCCTTCTCATTTGACAATGCCAATGTTCTTGCCCTCTAGCGGGGGCAACCAAGGACCAAAGGTGGTAACTAACAAAGGGTCTAGCGGGGGTTGACATTGCTCAGGTACAGTGAGAGAAATTACCTTGGGGATACTTGCGGCACAGTGGCTATACAGTTGCTTTGCGGGATGCTTCCTAATGGTAATGATGATGCACGGGAGAGAGTGGCAAAATGAGTAACCCTGACAATTCTGGTAAAATAAAATTTGGTACTGATGGCTGGCGCGGAATAATTGCCGATGATTTTACTTTTCCCAATGTGCGGAAAGTAACCAGGGCAATAGCTAGTTATCTGGAAACTGCCTATAGTAAAGACAGACCAGTTTTAATCGCCTACGATACAAGGTTTTTAGCTGATGAGTTTGCACGGACATCGGCTGCGGTTTTGGCTGATTTAGGGTGGAATGTGAAAATTACTGATCGGGATTGCCCGACTCCTGTAATTGCCTACAATGCGAGACACTTGAATTCCGCAGGGGCTTTGATGTTTACTGCTAGTCATAATCCTGCACCTTATTGTGGGATTAAATATATCCCAGACTATGCTGGGCCTGCCACTCCTGAAATTACTGATACTATTGTGGCAAATATAGAAACGGCATCGGATGAGTTACCGGGAAGTAACCCATCTGGGACTATTTCTACTTTTGATCCGAAGCCTGATTATTTGCATTTTATCTACACCTTGCTGGATGTGGAAAAAATTAAGAGTGCGAATTTAAAGGTTAAGTACGATGCTCTCTATTCTACATCTCGTGGCTATTTAGATGAGGTGCTGCAACATTGCGGAACTCAGTTAGAAAGTTTCCACACTTGGAGGGATGTACTTTTTGGCGGTGGTATGCCAGAACCCAAGGGAGAACAGTTGGTTGAGTTGGTGGAAGCTGTTAAAGCTGATAAAGCTGATTTGGGTTTAGCAACTGATGGAGATAGCGATCGCTTTGGTATTGTGGATGAACAAGGTAATGTTCTCACTCCCAATACAGTGCTGTTAGTTTTAGCAAGACATTTAATCAAAAACAAGGGTAAAACAGGCGCAATTGTGAGAACTGTAGCGACTACCCATTTGTTAGATAATTTTGCGGCTAAAAATGGTCTGCAAATTTATGAAACCGCTGTTGGCTTTAAATACATTGGTGAGAAAATGCGGGAAACCGCTGTTTTGATTGGTGGTGAAGAATCGGGTGGTTTGAGTATTATTGGCCATATTCCTGAAAAGGATGGGGTTTTAGCTGATATGCTGGTGGCTGAGGCGATCGCATACGAGGGTAAACCTTTAAGTGTGTTGGTGCAAGAAGCTATTGCAGAAGCTGATGGTCCTTTGTATAACAACCGCTTGGATTTACACCTAACTGAATCTCACAAAAACGCTGTAATTGATTCCTATACAAAAAATCCTCCTTCCGAAGTAGCTGGAATTAAAGTCAAGGAAGTGGGAAGAAAGGATGGGATCAAACTGTATTTAGAAGAAGGTAGTTGGGTTTTATTGCGTCCTTCGGGTACAGAACCTTTGGTGAGGGTGTACATGGAAACTAACTCACCCGATAAACTTAGTCAAATTGCAGCAACAATGGAAGCTGAAATTGTTAAGTTAGGATAGGTGATAGGTGACAGGTGACAGTGAAGAGGGGAAAGAATTAAAAATTAAACATTCTTTCTCCTGACTCCTGTACGGGCGAAGCATTCGGGTGATAAATTATCAGTTTTTGCCAAAGGATATTTTCCGAATGCTTCGCCCCTACTCCTGAATTTTTATATTTAAAGTTATGAAAATGTTTGTGAATTTATTTATATCTATAGTTATAGCTGGTTGGGTGTTAGCGATCGCTCTGATTTCGGTGCAGAATGCTACGCCTGTATCTTTACGGTTTTTGGTTTTTCAATCAATACAAATTCCTTTTGGTTTGGTGTTGGCTTTTTGGGTGGCTGTGGGTTTGGTTAGTGTGGCGGTTTTACAGCCTCTTTGGGGGTTGGGTGTGTCGAAATCTAGGGTTGATGAGGAAGCGGAGTTTTTTATTGATGATGAGGATTTTTAGGGTTTTCTCACGCAGAGGCGCAGAGACGCAGAGAGGAAAAGAGGTTTTTGGCGAGTCGGTTTTAACCGACTTTTGCTTTTAGACTCTTAATTGATTCCCTGAATATCTTTTTTTGTTAATTTTTGGTGGGATTGTTGATTTCGCGTATAAAATCAAGCAACCTTCTTCTATCCCATAATTCTACTTGACTAGCTTTTGCCAAATTATGAGCATTGCTTGAAAAATCATTATTAGTAATTACTATTGCTTTATTGGCTTGATAATAATTAATAGCACCTACAACTTCCTGCACAGCCCTTACACCCACTGGCTTATTTGATCTTTTTGCCTGTACCACAATTTTTATATTATCTTTGTATAATATTAAGTCTGCACCGTAATCCTGGCTATATCCAGTTTGAGTTACTAGATAACCGTATTCACTCAGGAGTTCTGCCAGAAATTCTTCAAATTCTACTCCACTCATCGAGTCAAATTCATATATGGGACGATATCTATATTTAACTTTTTTCTGTTTGTAATTCCTTTTATAAGAACTATATGTTTGGTGCTTTAGCTGGGATTCTTTTTCTGAAAAAACAGATGGATGGTAATAATCAACGAACAAACAATATAAGAAAATACAAATCAATATAATATCAATTATTGTCATCACGTAAACCTTAAAAAATTATATATATCAGTAAAAAGGCAGATAAAAATCTCAGATAGACAGATAAAACCTAACTACTTGGGTTTAATGCAAATTGGATTTGCTCACATCTTGTACCAATAAAAATTGATGTAATTTAATCACACCGTATAATTCCAAAACCCTTGATTTGGCGATAAAAACCCATAAAAATAAGGTATCCTTATCGCGCACCTTTTTGGGTTATCTGGGTTGGTACGGAGAGGTGCAAGATATGAGTTTGGGCGATATTTCCCGTTTCCATAAGCATCTTTATCTATTAATATTTCAATTGTGATTAAAAAATAAAATAAATAAACAAAAAACGTAACCGTGAAAATACTGTCTTATTACAAGAATAAATAACAGATAAATAATTAAAAACATCCTGATATCCTGATACAGAACAGCCTTTAAAAGCATGGTTTGATGATGCTTCCCGTTATTTAGAAAGTCGTAATCAAGGAATTTCTAGTTTTATTGAAAATTTAAAACATCATGGAGTTAGTGAAGAAATAATATAGCTTTAAATGAAATGAGTCACTGATTATTGATTTTGCGTCTTTGCACGAAACAAAAAAGCGATTCCTGCGGTAAAAATTCGATTCTATTAAAATAGAAAAACTAACCAACCCTTAAATAATATGCAAACTATCACCTGCATTTTATACAAAGACCTGATTCCAGATCATTAGTTTTCGCTAAACAAGAATCACATAATTGAAAAAATTCTGTGTGTCATTCTAAAATTTCTCCCGAATTACAATCATATTGATAACCAGCTAAATGTACAATTTCCTCAAAAATATTTTGCTTCTTTTCCTTATCCAAATGATCAAAACAATGCTCACGTCTCAAGATTGTAATTACTTCATTTAACATATAACTTCCACTATGATTAACCTTAAAAGGATGCCTTCAACGGGCGTTGCCAGTGGTAAATTCTGGAATTGTTACCAAGAAAAGCTGATCGTCCTCTGACTGCTGTAAAGCTGTAGGTATAGCTGCGCTGACCGCGTTGCTTTGGTGTAGCCATTAGCTGCTGTAAATTTTTCCTGCTGCTATATATTAATTAAGAAACGTAAGTAAGTTGGCAGGAAAAAATCAAGGTATGTTACAAGATGTAAGATCGCTAAAAGTCTTTCCCCTCTTGCCTTTTGCCTCTTGCCTTTTGCCTTGCCACAAGGATAAATTTCAACGCCTACTTACTTAATCAAAGTATAAATTGAGGAATATGTACAAAGCTCCTTTAAATTTTCCCACAGCAAGATCATTGTGTCGAAGTCTGTTTGCTGTTTTGTTTAGCAGCAGTATGTTGATGCCTAACTTTGGTACTCAACCAGCAGCGGCACAAGTAATGGAGTTTTGTCAGTTATCACCAAAAGCAGTTAAGGACAAAGAACAGCTACGTTTATCAGCATTTAAAGGCAATAAAGATGCTCAGAGACGCTACCAAAAACTAGTAAAAGAACACATACAGAAATTACAAGATTGTCGCAGTCGAAATTGGCCTAAAACTCAAGCCATCTGGTTGCGCTTATATCCCTGTGACTCTCAGCCGGGAGCTATTGATCAGATTATGGATCAGATAGTCAACAGTGGCTATAACCAAGTTTATTTAGAAGCATTTTATGATGGTCAGGTATTGTTACCAGCAGCAAATAATCCTACAGTTTGGCCTGCTGTAGTTCGCACTCCGGGAAAAGAAAAAGTAGATTTATTAGCTGAAGGAATTAAAAAAGGACAAGAAAGAGGTTTAAAGGTTTATGCTTGGATGTTTACGATGAATTTTGGCTATACTTACGGCCAGATTGCTAGTAGAAAAGAGGCGATCGCTCGTAATGGTAAAGGTCAAAATAGCATAGAAGTTGTAGATAACCGTTCCCAAGTATTTGTAGACCCCTACAACCAGCAAGCGAAAGATGACTATTACCGCATGGTGCAAGAAATAATGCGTCGTCGTCCTGATGGTTTGTTATTGGACTATGTACGCTATCCCCGACAAGCAGGAAGTGATTCCATCGCTACTAAAGTGTCGGATTTATGGGTATTTACTCCCGCAACTCAAGAAGCTTTTCTGCGTCGGGCCAAAAATAATAAGGGCTTAGAATTAATCCGCCGCTTTTTAAGTAAAGGATTCGTCACCGCTGGAGATATAGGTGAAGTAGATAAACTCTATCCCCAAGAAGATGAACCGATGTGGGAAGGACGTAATCTTCCAGTCGCACAAAAATCACTGCTGACACCAAACCAGAAACAACCAATTTTACAATCAGAGTTATGGTTGTTAGCAGTTGCTCACGCGATGCAGGGTATATTAGATTTTGTCGCCTTAGCTAGTTATCCAGCCACACAAAATAATATTCCCGCTGGAGTAGTATTTTTCCCCGATGGTAATCAAACCGTAGGCAAAGGTTATGATTCCCGTTTGCAACCTTGGGATAGATTTCCTAATTCTCTAGAATGGCATCCTATGTCTTATGCTACTTGTGGTAATGCCAGTTGTATTATGGATCAAGTGCAACGGGTTTTGAGTATGGCACAACCAAGAACACAGGTAATTCCCGCTTTAGCTGGTAAGTGGGGAGAACCAATCACTGGCCGTCCACCTCTAGAAGTGCAGATGGCAGCTTTACGACGATTTTCACCCCAAATCAATGCAGTCAGTCATTTTGCTTATTCTTGGCAACATCCAGAACATGATGGCGATCGTAAATTTTGCCGGAATTAATACAGCAGAATTCAGGAGTAGAGACGTTCCGGCGGAACGTCTCTACAGGAGTCTTTTGACTTGTTTACCAATCTCCTAACTGCGTAGCCAAAAAATAACGGACATGATCAGTGAATTTTAGCCCAAAGTTGCTGTTTCCATGTCCTAAACCTGGAACTACATAACAATCACCATCAGGGAAACATCGAGCGCAAGCTTGAGCATTTTTAAAATTCACAATTGGGTCATCAGCACCTACTAAAAATCTCACCCGTCGCGGTAACTGAACTTGTTCAATATAGGTCATCGGGTCACACAATTGAGCATATTTATCAGAATATTTCAAATTGTTAGCCAACGTGAGCATCTGCACGACTGGTTTTATTTGTGGTTGCACTTTTGCCAAAATAATTTCTGCTAAAGTTCCCAAAGGTGAAGCTGCTAAATCTGGCAAAAACCCACGCCCCCAACTATTAGCAAAAGCTGAAATATCAGCATGGCCAATTGTACCTAATAACCTTTCCCCAATTCCATGAGCAGTAAAAGTGTATGCGCTAAATAAAACCCCCATACTCACACCAAACAAACCTAAACGATGACTAATACCGTATTTTTCACAGCAAAATTGATGAATTCTTGTAATATCTAACGCAGTTTGCTGAAATACTGTTAATAAAAGTTGCGTATCAAAGGAAATACCCCGATCAATTAAAGGCTTAATTTCATTTTCTACCACAGCTTTAAATGTTCTTACCAAACTTCTTTCTCCCGCAAATGGCGTATCAAATAAAGCCACAGCAATACCCATCTGTGTTAACGTGGGGATAATAAAATTATTCCACTGATAGGGCGCACACATCCCTTGTAAACCAATGACTAAAGGTGTATCTTGTAGAGGTCGATGACTGGGAAGAAACACCGCTACAGGAAAACCGCTCAGTCTTTCATCAATATCAGTTATTCCTGTGTAAGAAAATGGTTCATGACACCAATAGCGATGACCATTTACACCCTCATAATTAATCGGATCAGCATCGTAGATAGGCATCTTAGAGAAAGAGTAAATACTAAATAACTAAATTTTATACCCCTTTTTATTTTTCTTAGCACGTTTTTGTTGATACATCAATTCATCTGCCAAAGTAATTAAATGATCTAAAGAAACTGGTTGGTTATAATCATAACTCACTACCCCTATACTCATTGACATATCAAACGGCTTATTTCCAGATTTATTATACTCATCAATAGACGATTGTAGTCGCCCTATCATTACTTCTAAACTAGGGTCATTACCTTGCAGTAATACCACAAATTCATCACCCCCCAATCTCCCCAAAGTATCGGATTGACGAAAAGTTTGTTTGATTAAGTTAGCAGCTGCAACTATAGCCGCATCACCTATTTCATGTCCTAATTGATCATTGATTTGTTTGAGTCCATCCAAATCAATAAACATTAAATAAGTAGGAATTTGAGTCCGTTGGGCTGACTTGAATTGTTGTTCTGCAACTACAAAAAATCCTCGTCGATTGTATAAATCTGTCAACTCATCAGTTAGAGAAAGACGACGCACCTCAGCCTCAGCAGCTTTTCGTTCTTCAATTTCCTTTTCTAAAGCAACAGTACGATCTTTTACTCGCTGTTCTAATTCTGAATAAACTTCTACATTTTCCATTGCTACAGAAGTAACATCTGCCAATGCCTGCAACACCTTGACTTCTTCTAAGGTAGGTTGATGGTGAATGGCCCAGTAAGTGCCAATAGCTCCTATGGGTTGTTGTGTGCGAATAGGAACCATCACCATACTTTTTATAAATGTAGGTTTATAGGCAACATGGGGAACGCGCTCATCAACACTTACATCTTCAATAATCGCAGGTTGATGGTTAAACATCGCCCAACCACCAATACAAATATTCATCGGAAATCTTTGACCTTTCCAAAGTGGGGCAATAGCATCCTCGTCAGCATAGTAACAGCAACCATTATCCTGTAGTACAAAACTAGCTCCATCTGATGCCGTCAAATCTCGTGCAGCTACCCGCACAATTTCCATAATTCTGTCTAAACTACGGGCTAGAGAAAGGTCTTGAACTACTAATAATAAACGTTCCATTGCCTGTAAGTATTGCCTAGTTGCATTACTTTCTGTTTTAAATCGAATTCGACAAGACAATGGTACGGAAATATCTTCTGTATTTTTCATATACCTATCTATGAGTTTCAAACACTCTTTAATGTTGATATAGTAGCTAGGTTGTGTTGGAAGAAACTATTTTTACTGAAATAGGACTTACGCAAGATTGAACTCAAAACCTAATTCTTGCGTAGGGGTAATTCATGAATTACCCCTACTTCCGTTCTGTTTTGCGTAAGTCCTGTGAAATATTCCCCGAATGATAAATTAACAAACAGCTTCTTTGATTACTATTAATCACCTACATTTATAATGCCAGTTCCAAGTAAATTATTAAAATTTTGTTAACAATATGTATTTTTTTTGTTATTGTACTTTTCATAACAATTAAAAATAAATTCATACGCATCAAAAATCGCTGCTACTCATAAATTTATTGCTAGGTTAGATGATTACGCGATTGCATTATTTCGTCTCCATCCAATTATCACCCGCACGCACATCAACAACTAAAGGAACACTTAAACTCACAGCATTTTCCATCACCGACTTAATTTGTATTTGCAATTCTTCCCATTCTGGCGGAGGAACTTCAAATACTAATTCATCATGCACCTGTAACAACAACCGCGCTTGATAATTCTTTAAAACCTCATGTAATTGCACCATCGCAATTTTAATAATATCTGCACTCGAACCTTGAATTGGTGCATTCGCAGCAGAACGTAATAACCCCGCATCATAAGCACCCAAATTTTTTAACTTACTCAAATTAATATCTTCTAAATCTCTACCTCTTAACTCTTGTAAGCTTTTACTAGTAAAATCTAAATAACGTCTTCTTCCCAAAATTGTTTCTACATAACCTTGAGAAATTGCTTGTTTTTTCACACCCTCCAAATATTTAAATACTAGGGGATATCGTTCATTAAATCGCTTAATAAATTCATTCGCATTAGCTTTATCTACACCTGTAGAACGTGCAAACTTAAGCGAACCCATCCCATAAATCACACCAAAGTTAATTGTCTTAGCAAAACGTCTTTCTTCTGATGTCACTTCTTCTTTTTCAAAGACTAACTTTGCTGTAACTGTGTGAATATCTTCATTTTGCTGATATGCTTTTAGTAATATAGGTTCTTGACTCAAATGAGCCAAAATTCTTAACTCAATTTGTGAATAGTCAGCAGCTACCATCAACCAACCAGATTCAGGTAAAAATGCTTTTCTAATTTGTCTGCTAAAAGCAGTACGGATAGGAATATTTTGTAAATTGGGATTAGAAGAAGATAACCTACCTGTAGAAGTTGCAGTTTGGTTAAAATCAGTATGTAACCGTTGACTTTGGGGATGTACCAACGCTGGTAAAGCATCTACATAGGTAGACTTTAATTTTGATAAAGTCCGATATTCAATAATCGCATCCACAAAACCAGTATCATCAATTTCTTGGAGTTTTTCTAAAGTTGCTGCGTCGGTAGAATAACCTGTTTGAATTTTGCGGGAATGTTTGGTACTTAAACCGAGTTTTTCAAACAAAATATAACTCAGTTGTTTAGGAGAACCTAAATTAAATGTTTCTCCAGCAATTTCAGTTGCTTGTATTTCTAATTTAGCTAATTCAGTTTCTAACTGCTGAGATAATTCTTGCAAATAACCGGAGTTAATTCTCACCCCTGTGTATTCCATTTCCGCTAACACTGCTTCTAGTGGTTGTTCTACTTCCACCAATAATTTCGCTAAATCTGGTGCTTTTTCTAATTCTGCACGCAATTTATCAACTAATTGAAATGTCGCATAAACTTGAGTACCACAATAATACGCTACTAAATTAATTCCAATATCAGCAATAGTTTTTTGTGGTTCTTTTTTACCTGTTTTGGGAACAATATCATTATATTCTGTTAACTGTAAACCCAAATGTCTTAAAGATAAATCACTTAAATTATGAGTAGTATCTGGATTAATCAAATAACTTGCTAACATCGGATCAAATACCACACCTGCTAAATTAATTCCCTGACATTTGAAAATTAATCTATCAAATTTAGCATTTTGAAAAGTTTTCGGATAATCAGCACTTTCCAAAATTGAACGTAATGCTGATAGCACTAAATTTAATTGTAAATTATTCCCTATTTTATGACCAACAGGAATATAAGCAACTTCATTTTCTCCTATTCCCCAACAACAACCAATTCCTACTAAATCAGCATCTCTAGGTTCTAAAGCTGTAGTTTCTGTATCCCAAGCGACGGGTTTTTCTGTGTTAGTGCATTTTTGGAGAATGCTAACTAATTCTTGTAATTTATCTTCTGTGTCAATGATACGTATCTGAATTGATGACTCAGGTAATTTTTCAGCCTTAGCTGTATCTTCAGCACTAAAAAACCATAAATCATCATTTTCTTCTGGTTCAATCTTATTAATTTCTTCTACTTTGGTTTCTAGAACCTTACCCCCAAATTTCTCTTGTAGTTGGTTGATTTGTTCTAAGAATTTCTTAAATTCTAATTTCTCTAAAATAGGAATTAAATTGTTAGTATCAAAACCTGTTAATTGACAATCTTCTAAATTGACTTCTATAGGTACATCGACAACTATCTGCGCTAAATATTGAGAATGCAGAGCATCTTCTTTACCTGCAATCAATTTTTCATGAGTTGAACCTGTGATTTCATCTAACTTTGCATAAATTTCAGCCAGAGAATTATAAGTATTGAGCAGTTTAACCGCTGTCTTTTCACCAATTCCTCTGACTCCAGGAATATTATCTGATTTATCACCGCAAAGAGCTTTAAAATCTACAATTTGTGTAGGTAATACGCCTAATTTTTCCTTAACTTGTTCTGCTTGAAATTCCGTGATGCTATTCGCAGAACGTTTTAAAGCTTCAGGACTAAAATTTAAAACTGTAATACCTTTTCTTTCATCAATTAGTTGGAATAAATCTCTATCTCCAGATAAAATCTTAACTCGATAACCAGCCGCAGACGCTTTTTGTGCTAAAGTTCCTAAAACATCATCCGCTTCATAACCTGGTGCTGTAAAAATTGGTAAATTTAAACCTCTCAATAATTCATTCAGGTTTTCTAAATCGGGAATAAAATCTTCTGGTGTTTCTACACGATCCGCTTTATAAGTATCATCTGCTTCATGGCGGAAAGTTGGCAATCCTAAATCAAATGCTACAGCTATAGCTTGCGGTTGTTGGGTTGTCATTACCTCCAATAAGCACTTAATAAAGCCAAAACAAACGCTAGTAGGAATACCCGCTTTTGTTCGTAGTCCTCCGTTTTTACCTTTAGCAAATGCAAAATAGGAACGAAACGCTAAAGAATGTCCGTCTACAAGGATGATGGTGGGACTGGTTGTGGTTGGAGAATTAGAAATCACCTGATTAGCCAAAGTTGGGAACATAACGCTATTTTAACTAGTGCCTAGAGACTGTTAATCTCTTACTGGAACGATTACTAGAACCACGTACCTGCTAATCTTATGGCATCTATCAACAATCAGGCTCAAGATAGAAGAGATATTAAGCTACTGGTATTAGATATAGATGGTACTATTGCCGGACATGACAACCAAGTGAGTGCAACTGTCAAGCAAGCCATTCAAGCAGTCCAAGCAAAAGGCGTTAAGGTGGCTATAGCCACGGGTAGAATGTATTGTTCAGCTTTGCGGTTTCATCAAGACATTAAATCAACTCTACCATTGGTAGCTTATCAAGGAGCTTGGATTCAAGATCCAAGTAACCAAACAATTCATCGTCATTTATCTGTAACTAGGGAAATTGCCCATCAACTACTGGACTATTTTGAACAGCCAGAGTTGCGATCGCTCCTCTCTGTTCATTTTTACATCAATGACCAACTTTACGTGCGGGAAATCACGACAGAAACAGAAAGTTATGCAGTACGCTGTGGTGTCACTCCCTTTCCCGTTGGTGATTTGCGTCAAGTTTTAACTAATGAACCTACCAAAGTTTTAGCTTTGTGCGACGACGCGAATTTAATTAGGGAACTCTTGGGGAATTTACGCCTTCAATACACGCCAGCAGAACTATATATGACAACTTCCGTTGCTACCTTTTTTGAAGCAACTAACCCCTTTGTCAACAAAGGAACTGCTGTCCGCTATCTTGCAGAAGAACTGCTGGGATTAGAAAGCAATCAAGTTATGACTATTGGGGATAACTTCAATGATGTGGAAATGCTAGAGTATGCGGGTATTGGTGTGGCTATGGGTAGCGCCCCAGAACAAGTACAAGCGATCGCTAATTGGGTAGCTCCTATTGTAGAAAATGATGGGGCAGCGATCGCTATAGAAAAATTTTTGCTTTAAACATACTCTAAACATCAGAAAGGACACCGACGACTGGCCGTGTTTCGTCTCGGTGTCCTTGCTGGTTCGCTCCTCACACACCAGACAATATATCCCAGTAGATTGATCGCGTCAATAGCTGTAATCACAATTTTGAGTTTTTGTCAGTGAAATAGGCTCAATCACAACTCCAGAGGCGCAAAAACCCCCAATTTCGTTTCTAAGACAGACCTTAAAACCAACTGCGTAGCTATCAGCAATCCCAACCTAGCCTGAGCTAACTCTGGTGAATTAGTTTTCACTTCTCCCCAAATCCGACAGTTACACCAGAAACTGTCAAAAGCCTTGCTTAATTTCACTGCTGCTGTTTCCCAGTAAACTGAACTGCTAGAATCAGGAAATACCAAATCGTCTACCATTTTTACCAACTGGTGAATCAGACGAACTTCATCCGGTTGATGGAAACGTAGTTTTTGCTCACAGTCCAGCCAAGGTATAGGTTGCGCGGGAATGAAACTTTCATCATCGGAAATTGATTTTTTCAGTTTAATCAACCCCTCGCGATCAGCCAGTTGTATTAATGAGCAGCAGCGTGCATGAGTATATTGAATATCAAATAATAATTGGTTTTTATTTTCCCGTTCCCAGGAGGCAGGAGGCAGAAGGCAGGAGTTAAGGAATTCTTCCCCTCTTCCCAGTCCCCAGTCCCCCATTTTCTCTAAGCTGGCAACTCCGCCTGTCAGATTATCTAACCAAGCTGCTAAGGTAGGATCAGTTAGTTCTATATGAATCAAAGCAGGAGGAACTATTTTAACGTTGAAAATTTCGCCGCAAGTTGTTGATAGGTGAGCAGCGATTCCGCTAACAATTGGCATCACTTTTGAATTGTCAGCAGCGGAAATTTGCAAAGCTACGCTAGAAATATATAAAATTTTTTTGCCATCTGTACCTTGATATAGAGGCACTTTTCCCTTTTTTATCCATAGAATTTTCTCATCCTTGGTATAAACACTTAGAAAATTCATGAAATGGATATATACTAAAAGTTTAATTGAGGTATACTTCTTAAACAGTAGCCAATGATGCACGTAGTTATTTAGAAAACTTTTACGGTTATCACGATTTTATCCTGTTCCATCCACCTTTAGATAGAAGTTTAGTCTAAGTAAAGAAAAATGAGAGTAGGATAAAATTTCATGAATAATCGATGAATAATTAGTAAACTTTACTACCCTCATTGTACAGTAAGAAGTATAACAAAAGAGTAGAGGGCAAATTTGCTTTCTACACTTTGGATGGCTGACGCTGTTAGGCGTTAAGCCTACCCTGTTAACACAAAGACACTCCTTGCACCTTTTTATTTAGTCTTTGTCTTCAGCCTAACGCTCTTTGTTACCTATGCAATCTCAATCCTCCTTTTCCGAGGCATCACGGCCTTTCTTAACTTGGCAACGAATTCTTGATTGGGCTCAAGAACACTACCGCTGCCGCACCTTCAGCAAAGATGAGCGCATTCCCGCCAGACCCGGATTGCTATATTTAGTGCAGAGAGGTGCAATTCGCATGGTAGGAACTGCCCAAGTAAGTGCTACTGCCAGCCAGCTAACATCACGACGCATCAACAGAACCCCAGAAGAAGCCTTTTTGGGTTTCGTGGGAGCAGGACAACCATTTGAAATCGTTGCTCAGTCACCCTTTACACTCCAAGCTTACGCTCACGTTGACCAAACTGCGGTGCTATGGATGTACTGGCATGATTTGGATAACTGGCCTCACTTCCGTCGTGAAGTAATGGATGCCTTTAGATATCAACACCAGCGCAAGCTTTTGTGGCTAAGTGCTTTGGGACAACGACGCACAATTGACCGACTTCTAGGATTTCTCACCTTGTTGATTGAGGAATATGGAGAGCCATCAATGAGCGAAACCGATCCTGATGTAATTCGCGGCTATTGCCTTCCCTTCCCCCTCACCCATGCCCAAATTGGCAGCGCCATTGGTTCTACTCGCGTCACCGTTACCCGCTTGATGGGTAAATTGCGTCAGCGTGGACTAATCCTCACCCAAGGGGATAATTTGATTTGCTTGCCAGCAGAGTCAATTAACAGAGCCAGCTAAAGCAAACTCACAAAGCCAATGTGAAGCCTACAAGTTGGTTATTGATATATTCCAAGCTATGACTAGCAGGTGTCAGCGGATTTTAACAAACCCAGCCTGGGTAATTAGTTCCTGTCCCTGCTCTGTTAGCAGTAAGTTAGCATAAGCAACACCGGCTTGCTCCTCAGTTTGACCATTCTGTTTGACCACCACAAACAGATTACGGGTAATCGGGTATTTTCCTGATTGAAAAGCCTTAATGTTCAATTGGTTCCGTTGATCAGGACATTGATTAGGGAGAATAAATGGTTCTTGATAAGGAGCAATGTATTGCCCTGCCGCTCGTCCCAAAGGTAAGGGTTTAATGGAACATTGAGGAACAACCTCTGGGGCAGAAGCGTAATAGATGCCACCAGGACTATCAGCCACCTTTTTTAAGGCTTGGGTGGTCGTAGAGACAAACTCGACTTGGGAACTGAAAGCTTGACCACCCAAAATGTCTTGGACAAAAAGTTCAACTGTGCCGCCATCACTAATACGGCGCGAATATGCCTTGATCGGCAGATTCGGTCCACCCACTTGCTGCCAATTATTAATCTTGCCTGTGTAGATGGATTTTAGCTGGTCTATTGTCAATCCGGGGATATTCAGGTCGGGATTTACGGCTACAGCTAACCCATCAATTGCTACAGGAATTTGATTGAGTTTGAACCCACGCTGCTGGGATCGGCTTAACTCTTCATCTAAAACTGGTCGGGAAGACTGGGCAAAAGTTAGTTGACCGTCTATTAATGACTGTATGCCAGTGCCAGAACCAGGAGCAGCATTACTGGGTTGTACATAACGTAGCCGAAATTCTGGACGTGCTGCTTGAATTGCTGGATCAATTGCCAACCGCATCGGGGCCCAAGATGTACTGCCTCCATAGTTAAATAATCCTGTGGGGACATTCTGCACAGTGGCAAAGGTTGTACCTTGAGCTTGTACTGATTGCTGATTTTGATTGCTGGAGCTAGAACTGTTGGACTGGGAATTAACAATTGTATTCAGGTCAACGGTTGATTTTTTAGTAAACCACCAAAAGCCTCCACCTATTAGTAATAACGTTGTGAATAGAGATAGGACGAGAACTAGTGTTTCATTTTTTTGAGACATAGTGAATTACCACTCTTGTTGTACAGAGTAAGATTTAGTATTTGGAAGTATTAATTTTTTTTGCAAACATTCTCATAAAAGGAGTCAGGAGTTATGGGAGGCAAAAGGCAAAAGTCAGGAAAAGAAATTTCCTCTCTGCACCCCTGCACCCCCTGCTTCTCCGTTTAACTTTCTCCCCAAGTGCCGGTAAATACAAATGTATGTTGTGGTTTGCGTTGACGTGGTGCAAACTCACGTTGTTGGTATTGTTCAGGTAAGGTTTGGGGATCGCCTGGATAACCAACTGCGATCGCTGCTATTGGTTCATAGTTCTCTGGAATGTTGTACAGTTCTTGCGCCTTAGCTAGATCAAATCCTCCCATCTGATGAACAAATAAACCCAAGGAGGTAGCCTGAGTGGTGAGACTGCAAACCGCTGCTCCGGCATCATAAAAAGCATGACGGTTTGGGTTGCCATTCTTCTCAAAATTAAGCTTGGCTACCGATATCATCAGCACCGGCGCATTTTTTGCCCATACTTGATTTGCTTCTACCAGACAACTTAGCAACTTGCTAAATTCTTGGGGATTTTCCTGAGTGGCAACAATAAAATACCAGGGTTGCTCATTGTAACAAGATGCTGTCCAACGAGCAGCTTCTAACAAACTGCAAAGTGTTTCTGCTGTAATGGATTTGTTGGAAAATGCTAAAGGACTCCAACGTTGTTGCAATAAGGGATGGATTGGATATTGAGAATTAGCTGGTTTTTCCATGATTGTTTTGAGTGAGGTGTGATTAACTAAACTATTTAATTCTAATAAATCCTGCTTTTTCAATTAATTCTTGACCTTGAGATGTTAATAACCAATTTGCATAAGCTTCTCCTGCTTGTTGATCTGTTTGACTATTTTGTTTAACAATCACAAATAAATTGCGAGTGATGGGATAATTACCATTGCGTAAATCTTCGACATTCAACTGATTAAGCTTGATGGGACATTCAGATGTCGGTACATAAGGTTGTTGATATGGTGCTATAAATTCTCCTTTTTTACGCCCTACTGGTAAGGATTTAATAGTACATTGGGGGACGATTTCTGGGGCAGAAGCGTAATAAATTCCTCCTGGTGTTGTGGCTATTTTTCTGATGGCTTCTGTTGTTGTCCCCATGTAAATAACGTTCTTGCCAAAGTTTTCTTTATTGAGGACGTTTTCTACAAAGAATTCTACTGTACCACCAGATTCTTGAGTACGAGATAGGGCTTGAATTGGCAAATCTACACCACCTACATCTTTCCAGTTGGTAATTTTCCCTGTGTAAATATCTTTGACTTGAGCAACAGTTAAGCCTGGGATATTGAGTTGAGGGTTAACAGCGATCGCTATGCCATCAATTGCTACAGGAATTTCTTTGAGACTAAATCCTTTTTGTTGAGCTTTTACATTTTCTTCGGCTTTAATTGAGCGAGAAGATTGAGAAAAAGCTAGTTGATTATTTATCAACATCTTAATTCCTGTTCCTGAACCTGGTTTGTCATTGATGGGTTGAGTGTAACGTAAACCAAACTGAGGGCAAATGTTTAATAATACTGAATCGACATCTTTTCTAATTGGTGCCCAGGTTGTGCTGCCACCATAACTAAAGATTCCCTGTGGTAAATTGGGTACGTTACAATTATTGTTTGGGGAATTGTTGGAATTGATTAAGTTATTACTGGGATTGCCAGCATTAGAATTACTAGAAGTAGGTGTATTACTAACTTGACTTTTATTAATGTTTGCCCAACGTTCCATTAAAAACCATAGTCCTCCAAAAATTAAAGTAATAGTAGTTATCAGAGACAAAAAAATTACCAGAGTTTCTTTTTTTTGAGACATAAATTAATTTTTCACTTTTACTGAATGCTTGTTAAATAATTGAAGATATCAATTTATAAATCAGACGAAATATAGTTGTTACTGCAATGGCAATTAAGGCAGAAGTAACTGCAAAAATAAGCACTTGCTGCATGACAATACCACTTCGTAAAAAGGGGATTATAAATATAATTGCAAAACTAATTGTGGGGATAATTAATAAGTCAAATTTTTCTAACCAGCGTTTGGTTTGAGCAAAAATTAAACCACTCAAAATCACAACAGAAATAGCCAAAGTGATGATGGGATTTTTGACTAAGCTCAAAAGAGCGATCGCTATTAATGCCCCTTCAAACCCACTAAAAGCAGCCCCAGCTAGTAATTCCCATGTAGCAAACGCTGATTGTATTGGAATTGGTTTTTGTGGTGGTTTTTGTCCTTGTGGTTTTGGTGGATGTGCTTGTTTTTGTGGTGGTAATGCTGTGGGAAGAATTGTGGGAGGTGGTGGAGAAAGGGCTTCTAGAACTTCTGCGGCTGACTGAAAGCGTTGACTAGCAGCAGGTAGCAGCATTTTGTCTAAAATATCAGCTAGTCTGTCGTTGATAGTGGCTTGTGTTCGCCATTGCCACTGATTGCTATAAGCATCAAATAGTTTATTTGCTTCTTTTCCTGTTATTAAAGTAATTAGAGTAACAGCTAAAGCGTATAAATCAGTAGATGGAAATACTTGACCTCCTGACATTTGTTCTGGGGGTGCAAATCCCATAGAATAAATTCCCGTGGAAGCAGTAGAACCACCAGGGGCATTAGTCACTTGTTTGACTGCACCAAAATCTAAAAGGAATAGTCTACCATCCCGACGACGCATGATATTAGAAGGTTTAATATCTCTGTGAATAATGCCTCTGTCGTGGATAAAAGTGAGAACTGGCAGAATTTCTGTGAGTATTTGTGTTACTCCGACTTCCGAAAATTTGCCCTCTTGGACTAATTCTTCTTCTAAATTCTGTCCATCAATATATTCTTGGACAAGATAAAAAAATTGCTCTTTTTCTCCTAGTTGTAAACTTTGAACCGTGACAGGGAAGAAAGCAAATAAGTCAGGAATTTGCTCATGTTCATTACCTATCTGAGCTAAAACTTCTGCTTCTCGTTCAAATAGGTTTTGTGCTAATTGAAGTTGATCTGCGGTGAGATTTCCTGCTGGTTGAAATTGCTTAACTACACATTTTCGCATTCCGGGTATGCGGCGATCGCTTGCCAAAAATGCAGCACCAAAGCCTCCTCTACCCAGGAGTTTAGTGGGTACATATCGACCATCTAATAGTAACGGCATACCGCAACTAGTGCAGTATTTTTGCTGAGTTGTTTTTAACGTTGTAACGTCATCTAAATCTGCAAAATGGTTTTTTGGACGAGCGCAACGTGGACGAGTGCAGTAAACTTCCATGTTAGTTATTGGTCATTAGTCATCAGTCATTAGTCATTAGTCATTAGCTATCTACTTTTGACTAATGACGCTTGACTACTGACAAAATGTTTAGTTTGGGTCAGATGAGTTGGCCGTTGCTGTATCTATATCTAATGTAGTTACCACTAGATTCTTTTGTGATAATTTTAACGTGTCTCCATCCCATCCAGGGGTAGCAAACTGGGGTAAAATTTCCTGACTAAAGGCTTCTGCGGCTTTGGATCTATAGCGATTGGGATTAACAATCAGCCAAAGAGTTCGCTTGACGACTACACCTTCAATGGGGGTACAGTGCAGCACACCCATTTGTAATTCTTTAGCGATCGCTGAGGTGGAGACAAAAGCAGCCCCCAAACCAGATTGCACAGCATTTTTAATTGCTTCAATGGAATTTAGTTCCATTTCAAATTTAAAACGTCTAGTATCAATTTCACAGCGTGCTAGTACTTGATCAATGACTTTGCGGATAGTAGATTGGGAGTCAAGAGCAATGAATTGTAATTTATATAGGTCTTCTTTTTGAATGGTGTCGAGTTTGGCAAACGGATGGAATGTAGGTAAAATCAGAGCCAGTTCATCTTCAGCGTAAGGAACAATTTCCAAAGATTCTGCCAATTCACCGGGAATTTCACCACCAATAATAGCTAAATCAACTTGTCCGTTAGCCACACTCCAAGCCGTGCGACGGGTAGAGTGGACGTGTAATTGTACTGCCACATCGGGATATTTTTGTCGAAACATCCCAATCATGCGCGGTAAAAGATAAGTGCCGGTAGTTTGAGAAGCTCCGACAATTAAAGTACCACCTTGAAGATTTTGTAAATCCTCAATAGCGCGGCAGGTTTCTTGACACAGACTGAGAATTTTTTCACCGTAGCTCAGGAGTAGATGCCCTGCTTCGGTTAATTGAGCGCGTCGTCCTCCCCTGTCAAATAAGGGGACATCCAGCTGGCGTTCTAGGTTTTGGACTTGTAAACTTACAGCTGGTTGGGAGACGTAAAGACTATCAGCGGCGCGTTTGAAGCTCCCTTCTGCGGCGATCGCTTTGAGAATGCGTAACTGATCTAAAGTGAAAGGAAGGTCAGACATAAGGCTCAAACCACAAACTTTGAAAGGAGCGGATTTGGCAATAAATCAGAGTGGATAGCTTTGTAGCTAGGCATGATTTATGACATTGTTAACATTTTGAAGGCTTGATACGAAAAAGACATTACCACAACATCTTGACAAAAATCCTCTTGTGTATAATCTGTTAAAGGTCAAGATGCTTACCAATAGTACCTTCTTTCATTGGGAATTTTGAATTTTTAATCTGGAATTGAGTTGTGTCTATGATGACAAATCCTTGGTTTACCTCCAGTCATTTTGTGATCCTGGGGTTACAATTAGCTTTTGCGATTGCCCACAGCGGAGGCGCTGCTTTGCGTCCTTGGGCAGAAAAATTCATCGGACCAAGGCTTTATCGCATTCTGTTTGCATTAGTTAGCTTACCCTTAGCGGTGATATTAATTACTTACTTTTTTAACCACCGCTATGATGGCTGGCAACTTTGGCAGGTGCAAGGCATACCGGGAGTAAAACCAGTAGTTTGGGTACTATCAGCGATTTCGTTTTTATTTTTATATCCTGCTACCTTCAATCTACTAGAAATTGCGGCTATTCAAAAGCCCCAAGTCCATCTTTATGAGACAGGAATTATGCGTATAACCCGCCATCCGCAAATGGTGGGGCAAGTGATTTGGTGTGTTGCCCATACCCTATGGCTAGGTACTACCTTTACTTTTGTCACATCAATGGGTTTAATACTACACCACTTATTTGGGGTTTGGCATGGCGATCGCCGTTTAAGCAATCGCTATGGAGAAGCTTTTGCAGCCGTCAAACAGCGAACTTCAATTATTCCCTTTAAAGCAATTCTTGATGGTCGTCAATCTATCCAATGGCAGGAATTTTTTCGTCCTGCTTACTTAGGAGTTGCCATTTTTGTAGCCTTGCTTTGGTGGTCTCACCCCCTGTTAATCGTAGCAACTAGTAGGATAATATGGTAGTTTTAAGTGATCCCCAAGATAAACATAAAATATCAATCTCATCAAAATTGCCACTTATCAATTACCACCAAATCAAGGTAGGATGAATTCAAATAGCTGTCAGTGAGGGTTTCCTCAGTCGGTTTGAGATTTAGTATTGGTATTTGCTGATCGATTGACTTTCTTGGGGAGGAAACGGCAATCAGAAGTTGAACATTAAAAAAAAGCTACCGTGAATTTTATCACGCTGGCTTTTTTGTCAGAGACACCATAAGAAACTGACTTGCCAATCCCTGCTACTGGTAGTTACTTTGATATAAAAACCTTATAATTCAAGAGGCGTCATGGTGTTGTCGGTAAGTGAGCGGACATTTACTCAAGAAGTTTTAGAATCTCCAATTCCTGTATTAGTTAATTTTGAGGCTCCTTGGTGTGGCTTGTGTCGCATCATCCACCCGCTGTTGCTGCAATTTCAAGCTCAATGCGGTGACGAAATTAAACTTGTGGGGGTTAACGCCGACCAAAATTTCAAGCTATCTACCACCTATAGACTTAAATCACTACCGACTTTACTGTTGATTGAAAAAGGACTGGTTCGACAGCGCCTGGAATGTTTTCGCAGTAGAGACGATTTACGTCTGGCCTTAGAAGAAATTAAACTCAGCTACATTAGCAGCCCTAAAACCTACAATATACCAACAACAGCCGACTTGGAGTGTCAATCAGCGTAATTGGAGGCAGGGGGCAGCGAGCAGGGGAGGAAAGGCAAGCAGGGGAGGCACGAGATTATGTTCCTCCGCTTCCCCCATCTCCCCAGTCCCCAGTCCCCAAATATAAAACCATGCTTAACACCCCACCCAAAGCTGATTGAGTGGGGTATTTTATCCTCAAGGGTGTGTGTCACAATTATTAACAGTTCCGACCTGGACAGTTAGCTGTGGAAGAATTTACTACAGCACTGTCCTCAATTTGTCAAGAATTTTAAAAGTAGGCGTCAGTGATGGAAGTAATCTATCAGTATGCCTGGCTGATTCCAGTGTTACCTCTTTTAGGAGCAATGCTGGTCGGTCTAGGGCTAATCTCGATAAATCAGGTGACAAACCGCCTGCGACAGCTTAACGCTGTGGTAATTATCTCCCTGATGGGAGCAGCTATGGGGCTGTCGTTGGCCTTGCTGTGGAGTCAATATCAAGGCCATGCGCCTTATCTCCGTACCTTAGAATGGGCATCAGCAGGTAATTTTCATCTGACGATGGGCTACACTATCGACCACCTAACAGCCCTGATGTTGGTGATTGTGACAACGGTAGCCTTCCTAGTCATGATTTACACTGATGGCTACATGGCGCATGACCCTGGTTACGTGCGGTTTTACGCCTATCTCAGCTTATTCGGCTCTTCAATGTTAGGTTTGGTGGTCAGTCCCAACCTGGTACAAATTTATATCTTCTGGGAATTAGTAGGGATGTGTTCCTACCTCCTAGTGGGCTTTTGGTACGATCGCAAAGCAGCAGCAGATGCTTGTCAAAAGGCATTTGTAACTAACCGGGTGGGTGACTTTGGTCTACTCCTGGGCATTCTGGGGCTATTTTGGGCAACAGGCAGCTTTGATTTCATGATTATGGGCGATCGCTTATCTGAACTCGTAGAATCAGGTTCTATTAGCAATTTCCTCGCCATCGTCTTAGCAATTTTAGTTTTCCTCGGTCCAGTTGCCAAATCTGCCCAATTTCCCCTCCACGTCTGGCTACCAGATGCAATGGAAGGTCCTACCCCCATTTCTGCCCTCATCCATGCGGCAACAATGGTGGCAGCGGGTGTATTCCTAATTGCGCGGATGTACCCAGTGTTTGAACACGTTCCCGCAGCTATGAACGTGATCGCCTTCACAGGGGCATTTACAGCATTTTTGGGCGCGACTATCGCTATTACCCAAAACGACATCAAAAAGGGCTTGGCTTACTCCACCATTTCCCAACTCGGTTACATGGTGATGGCTATGGGAGTAGGCGCTTACAGTGCGGGATTATTCCACCTGATGACCCACGCCTATTTTAAGGCGATGCTATTCCTGGGTTCAGGCTCGGTAATTCACGGTATGGAAGGCGTGGTTGGCCATGATGCTGTATTAGCACAGGATATGCGCTTAATGGGTGGACTGCGGAAATATATGCCTGCCACCGGTATCACTTTCTTAATTGGTTGTTTGGCAATTTCCGGAATTCCTCCCTTTGCTGGTTTTTGGTCAAAAGATGAAATTCTCGGTGCGGCTTTTGCAGCTAACCCCCTGCTGTGGTTCATTGGTTGGGTGACTGCTGGGATTACCGCTTTTTATATGTTTAGAATGTATTTCTCGACATTTGAAGGCAAATTCCGGGGTAATGATGAGAAAATCAAAACCCAACTCAAGAATGCTGCGGCTGCTGCGGCTGAAAAATTAGGTGCTGTGGAATTAGCGCCTAACTTTGGTCCTGGGGCGATGAAAAAAGGCGAACTGGATAGTCACTCTCACGACTCCCACGGACATCACAGCACTTCTCCTCATGAGTCTCCTTGGACAATGACTCTACCGTTGTTGGTGTTGGCTATCCCTTCGATGTTAATTGGTTTGATAGGTACTCCCTACGCCAATTATTTTGAGCAGTTCATCTTTTCTCCTAACGAAAATTTGGCTGAAGTAATGGAAAAGGCTGCGGAATTTGACCCCCATGAGTTTTACATTATGGCGGGTAGTTCTATTGCTATTTCTGTTGTGGGTATTACTTTGGCGGTGCTGATGTATTTAGCCCGGAAAATTGACCCCGCTGCGATCGCATCCAAAATCAAACCACTGTATGAATTATCGTTGAACAAGTGGTATTTTGACGATATTTATCATCGTGTGTTTGTGCTTGGTTTGCGTCGTGTGGCTAGACAAGTGATGGAAGTTGATTTCCGTGTTGTTGACGGTGCGGTTAATTTAACTGGTTTCTTTACTTTGGTTAGTGGTGAAGGTCTGAAATACCTGGAAAGCGGTCGGGTTCAATTCTATGCTCTGATCGTTTTTGGGGCTGTTTTGGGCTTGGTGATCGTTTTTGGTGTTACCTGATTTTAATGGGGGCGGTTTGTCCGCCCCTGGATTGTTTTTTTGCACGCAGAGGCGCAGAGTCGCGGAGAGGATTTTTGTTTCGCGCAAAGGCGCAAAGTTATTGAACCACGAAGACGCGAAGGACACGAAGGAAGAAAGAAAGAAAGAAAGAAGATAGGATAGGTAATTTTGTATAGAGGTTGATTTGAGCTAGGATTTTTAGGTAAGGTATAAAAATATTTATTATTGCATCTACTGTGTAGACACCCAATCCATCTATTATTGATGACAACTAAACCACCTCTCAATAAACTACGTGAAGCAATAGCTGATGCTTTAGCTGAAGAAAAATCTTACAATTTGCCAAAAGTTTGTGAAGAATTTGGTCTATCTCCTGGTACTAATGAAGAGGCACACTCTAGCAAAAGAGTTTATGTTAAACAACGTCTTATCGGAAAATCAGAGGAGATTTTAATTAAATTATCACAGAGAGTATTAAAGGATTATTCTTCAGAAGAACTTCGCAAAATACTTACCCAATTTATATCAGGTAATTTTAAAATATCTTTAATTAACCGAAAAAATATATTAGATGAGTTAATTATAAAATCTGAAGAATTAACTATACATGGAAAGTTAGATTTAATTGACTTTCTCAAACGCATCTGGTCATTAGATACAATGCCACCTACTGACAAATATTTTAAATCGGCAGCACAAGAAATTACACAGCGCATGGTTAAGACCCATGAATGGAACTACCATTACTTGTTCAATAGTTATTTAGGCTTAACAGATAGTTCCGACGAAATGTTATTTCGATTTATGGAGGAAGTTACTCATCCATTGGTACAAGAACCAGAGATTCAAAAATTTTTAGTTAATCTCATAAATAATCATTTAGTTAAAGATAGTTATCGCTTAGAAGCAAAAGAAGAGATATCAGGACTTCCACTTTACCAAGTAATTAAGATTGGGTCAGGTGTTAGTGGTAACATAAAGAACTTAATATTTGCAGCAAATGGACCAAAACCAGAATTAATACTCGAAGACTCTATCAACAATGATATTCGTATTGTTAAAAATGGAGAGTTTTGTCTTATTTATGATCAACCTATTCCTAGTTCTGGATTATTTTGGAAGAATTTAGTTTCTTGGTGGGCGAAAAAATTAAATACTGAATGTCCTACTAGAGAAACAGAGGAATCCCTTTACAAGCGTCTAGTAAGTTCTTTAGCTTCCCCACCTGAAAAGTTATTATTTTCTACATATTATACAAAATTGCGGGATACTCCCGGTGAATTTTTACCCGCCTTGATCCCTCAAGTTTATTTACACTATGATCCATACACTTTAAGGGAATTAAAGGAAAAAAGAATACCAAGACAAAGAATGGACTTTTTAATCCTCTTTTCTCATCAGGAAAGAGTAGTAATAGAGGTTGATGGTAAACAACATTATGCTGATGATAATATTGCCAGTCCTAAAAAATATGCTGACATGGTTGCTGAAGATCGAAAGCTCAAACTAGCTGGTTATGAAATTTATAGGTTTGGGGGATATGAATTAGAGGGAGAGTCTGGAAAGTATTTGGTCGAGAATTTCTTTGATGAACTTATTAAAAAATATATTAAGGGAGCTAAGTTGTAGGGTGCGTTATGATCTGGAAAATATTATAAAACATACATTAAATTATCAACGCGACGTAACGTAGATTGATTAACAATATTAAATTTAATCAATTTAATCAATTTTGGTGCGTTACGCTTCGCTAACACACCCTACTGTCTGAATCAGGATAACCAGGATTTAAGGATGTACAGGATGTAGAAAAAAACTCATCTTTAAAATCTGAAATATTCCCATATAAATATTCATACAAAATCCTGTGAATCCTCTAATCCTGGACATCCTGATTCAGACATTTTAAGTTAAAATAAACATAAAATCATTATTTACTTAAAATCATGCTAAACCAACCAATTTCAACAGTTTTAAGTCAGGTAAGCAAAAACTTAAAACAACTATATGGAGAACAATTAGAGAAACTAATTCTATTTGGTTCACAAGCCAGAGGAACAGCACAATCAGATTCAGATATAGATGTTTTAATTGTGTTAAAAGACGTTTTTAACTATTCTCAAGAAAGCGAAAAAATAAGTCAAGTTATTGCTGATTTATGTTTAGAATACAACGTTTTGATCAGTTGTGCTTTTGCTACTTGTGAACAACTAGAAAATCATAATAGTGGTTTTTTTCGTAATGTCAGACAAGATGGGTTAGTAATATGAACACTGAACAAGAAAAACTTCTGGAAAAAGCCGAGAGAAGTTTGCAAGCAGCAGCAGAACTCAATCAAAACGGTTTTGCTGAATTTGCAGCATCTCGTGGTTATTATGCGATGTTTTATATTGCTACCGCTTTTTTAGAAGGAGAAGGACTAGCTTATTCTAAACATTCAGCTGTAATTGCTGCTTTTGGAGAAAAGTTTGCACGTCCACAAAGAGTTCCTCGTGAATTTCATCGTTATTTAATTGATGCGGAAAGAACTCGTTTACGCGGTGACTATAATACTGATCCTAACATTACACAAGCTGATGCCGATCAGATTATTCAAAGAACTATCGAAATGCTAGATTTTGCCAAAGCAAATATTGACTCTCTACCCCCTTGAAAAATCACAAACGTTGTACAATTTGTTACCCTCCAAAAATATAATCCTGTAAATCCTGATATGGCTTGCGCCACGCTACCCTATCAGACATTTGAAAATTGTAAAGAATTTAATATTTTTTAGTAAATTTGCCATTTAATGTCGTACAGATGCCATAATTGCTCAATTTGAGCCAATTGGCGGGCAGTTTACCTGCCAGATGCACAACAAGAAGTGGTCTATTGCTGCATCTGGGAGGGTGGGGTATTGCCAATTTAATTAAATCAACCTAACAATGAAGGCAAAATTGCCAAAAAGCTGTTAGTTATTAACTGTGACTTTTTGCCAAACATGATTTTAATTGCTGACTGATTGTGATGAATATAGCTAATTTTCCGTGGTTGACGACGATTATTTTATTTCCCATAGCCGCGTCGCTACTGCTTCCCATCATCCCAGATAAAGACGGCAAAACAGTGCGCTGGTATTCCCTCGCTGTAGGGTTGATAGATTTCGCACTAATTGTTTACGCTTTTTGTACTGGTTATGATTTCTCCAATCCCGATTTGCAATTGGTGGAGAGTTACCCCTGGGTTCCCCAATTGGGTTTAAATTGGTCAGTGGGCGCTGATGGCTTGTCTATGCCCCTGATTTTGCTAACAGGATTCATTACCACCTTGGCGATTTTAGCAGCTTGGCCTGTAACGCTAAAGCCGAAATTATTTTTCTTCTTGATTTTGGCGATGTATGGCGGTCAAATCGCTGTGTTCGCTGTCCAGGATATGCTGTTATTCTTCCTGGTGTGGGAATTGGAACTTGTACCAATTTACTTCCTATTGTCGATTTGGGGCGGTAAAAAACGCCAATATGCAGCGACCAAGTTTATTTTATACACTGCTGGCGGTTCGCTATTTATTTTGTTGTCTGCCTTGACGATGGGATTTTATGGCGATACAGTTACCTTTGATATGCGATCGCTCGCATTGAAAGATTTCGGACTAAATTTACAACTTTTACTGTACGCTGGCTTCCTCATTGCCTACGCTGTGAAGTTGCCCATCATTCCTTTGCACACTTGGCTACCAGATGCCCACGGTGAAGCTACAGCGCCTGTGCATATGTTACTAGCAGGTATTTTGCTGAAAATGGGTGGTTATGCCTTAATTCGCATGAATGCCCAAATGCTCCCCGATGCCCATGCTTATGTTGCACCAGTATTGGTAGTGTTGGGGGTAGTAAATATCATCTACGCTGCCTTAACATCTTTTGCCCAGAGGAACCTCAAACGGAAAATTGCCTACTCTTCAATTTCTCACATGGGCTTTGTTCTGATTGGTATTGCCTCCTTCACCGATTTGGGTTTAAGTGGGGCAATGTTACAAATGGTTTCTCATGGTTTAATTGGGGCAAGTTTGTTCTTTTTAGTCGGTGCAACTTATGACCGGACACACACCCTGATGTTAGATGAAATGGGTGGTGTTGGTAAGAAGATGCGGAAAATTTTCGCTATGTTTACAACTTGTTCGATGGCATCTTTAGCATTGCCTGGAATGAGTGGTTTTGTAGCGGAATTAATGGTATTTGTTGGCTTTGCTACTAGCGATGCTTATAACCCAACATTCAAAGTAATTGTCATTTTCTTAATGGCAGTTGGTGTGATTTTAACGCCAATTTATCTACTTTCAATGTTGCGAGAAATTTTCTATGGTCAAGAAAACGAAGAGTTAGTTTCTCACCAAGCTTTGATTGATGCTGAACCCCGTGAAGTGTTTATCATTGCTTGTTTGTTGATTCCCATTATCGGCATTGGTTTTTATCCCAAGTTGCTAACACAAATGTACGACGCTACAACTGTACAATTGACAGCAAGGTTGCGTGATTCTGTACCGACTTTGACGGCTGATAAAGCGGTGGAAACTGTTTCTTTAAGTGCGCCAATAATTGGTAATTAATTAATTCGTAATTACAACTACGATGTATAATGAGGGTGGGTTTGAGACCTGCCCTTTTTTATTCTGGTAGCCAGTCTTCATCTAAAACTAATTCTCAAGCATAAAAACATTATTCTGGAAATACTGTGGAATTTCATATAAATAGGACTTATACCAATTTTATGTGAGGCTGTACAGAATGATGACATCAATTCAATTATCCGTCTTTATCTGCGTTTATCTGCGGTCAATTATTCTTGATATCTTATTCTCTGCAACTTCATATCAATTTGGTATTTAGTTTAAATAACAAAAATATAGTCAAATATAGTCAAACATAATCATTTGTGTTATAGTTGGAGAATGAAACTATCTGACTATGCAAAATCAAAAGGAATAAGCTATCAGACTGCTTGGAGAATGTGGAAACGTGGTGAACTTAAAGCTACGCAACTACCTACAGGTACAGTCATCGTTGATGTACAAAAAACAACCGAAGGAGTCGTTATTTACGCGAGAGTTTCAAGCTCTGAAAATAAAGCGAATTTAGATAATCAAGCCCAAAGACTTGTGCGTTACTGCGAAGCTAAGGGCTACCAAATAAAAAAAGTAATTAAAGAAATAGGAAGTGGGGTTAATGATAATCGTAAAAAATTAGTTGAATTACTAAATGAAGATGATTACAAAATCATTGTTGTGGAACATAAAGACCGATTAACCAGAATTGGTTTTAATTATTTGAAGGTTCTGCTTAACAAACAAGGCAAGGATATTGAAGTAGTAAATCTGGCAGAAGAAGAAACAGAAGATATTATGCAGGATTTTATTTCGATAATAAATAGCTTTTGTGCCAGAATCTATGGATTAAGAAGAAGAAAGAGAAAAACAGAGTGTATTGTTAAGTGCCTGGAGTCAGAATGCGATTAGTTGAGCGACATATAATTAAACAGAATCACATCAGGTTTAGAAAAATTGATAAAATGTCTTTTTTATCAAAAAATCTGTTTAACTGTGCTGTTTATTTATGTCGTCAAGCTGTTTTTAGAGGTCAACCAATACCAACATTCAATCAAATATATCATTCACTCAAGAAGAGTTATGATTACAAGGCTTTACCGAGCAAAGTCGCTCAACTGGTATTTAAACAAGTTGATAAATGCTTTAAATCTTACCAAGAAGCTAAGAAAGAATATAAGTTAAATCCAGGTAAGTTTTTAGGTGAACCAAAATTACCTAAATATAAACATAAACAAAAAGGGAGAAATGTTCTAACTTTTAATAATCAGGCTGTTTCTAAGAAAGCCTTAAAAAAAGGTTTAATATCACCTTCTGGATTGTCAATTTTAATTAAAACTAAACTTGTTCAAATTGAAGAAGTGAGGATTATTCCTAAAAATAATGTCTACATTATTGAGGCAGTTTATGAAAGAGAAGAAACCACCCTACGGGTTCAGCAGTCCCCCATCGACGGAAACCGCCAAGATGGGGGCTGCTTCACCATAGAGAGCAATAATAGAATAGCGGCGATTGACATAGGTTTAAATAATTTAGCTACTGTTAGTAGTAATTGTTTAGATTTTCAACCTTTTATTGTTTGTGGCAAGGCAATTAAATCTTGTAACCAGTTTTACAACAAAGTTAAAGCTAGTCTCCAATCTCAGCTACCTAAAAATCAAAAAACTTCTCGAAAAATAGAAGCATTAACACTCAAGCGTAACAATAAAGTGGATTACTACCTCCACACAGCTAGTAGATTTATTATTAATCAGCTAGTTAGTCAAAATATCACACATTTGATTATAGGTAAAAATGAAAACTGGAAACAGAACATTAACTTAGGAAGTAAAACTAACCAAAACTTTACCAATATTCCTCATGCGCGATTTATACAGCAGTTAGAATATAAAGCTAAACTTGTGGGCATCAAGGTACAAATTACAGAGGAAAGCTACACATCAAAATGTAGTTTTCTGGATTTTGAACCAATCAAAAAGCATGAGCAATATTTAGGTAAAAGAGTTAAAAGAGGTTTATTTAAGTCCCGGTCGGGTAAACCTTATTCAGCAGATTTAAACGGTTCTCTGAATATATTAAGAAAGGTAGCTGGGGAGTCTATCTTTGATAGAAACTCAGTAGAGAGGCTTGTAGTGAGCATCGGTAAGGTGTAGGTTCCTTACCAAGCTAGAAATATGTGATTATATTTTTAGTAACTATAAGTCCTGATCAATAAAGATCCAGAATTATGTAATTATGTGCAAACTCACATCTGCTTATTTTCTGAATCCTGACAAATTTTTGAATAAAAAGCAGGACAAGCCTGCTATTAAGGATATTTGAAAATGATCAACTTTTGCCTGTTGAAGATGAGGATAGCCAATAATTAACCACCACGCTTCAGGGCTGCTTCGACACGAGCAAACTCTTGTTCTAGGCGATTTTTCAGCTTTTCAGGTATGGGACGGTTAGGGTAAGAACTATAGTGTCCAGCTAAAGCGTTGAGTGCTGTTCGCATAGTTGTAAAGGAACTCAAGCCAGAAACAGAATTAGCTCTTTGATAACGTGCTGAAAAGTCATTAATTTTTTGACGTGCTACGGCTTGAAGTGCTGCTTTATTTGGATCATCTGGTGATACTTCTATGGCTTGTTTTAAGGTGTTGACTACAGCCAAGGTGTCTTGACGATAATCTCCAGTTAAGCCATCAGGACTACCAGAACAACCCATTAAGCCGACGGTGATAACTAAAACCAGTGCCAGCAGACGCGACCAATAATGTTTCATATCCATTAATTAAATACGTAAATCATCGTCCATCCTATCTTGGATTGGTATGCGGGGGATAGGGGACTGGGGACTGGAGAGGTGGGGAGGTTAATAACCCTATTACCCATTACCCATTACCTATTCCCTCATACAAAGTATTACGTTGTTGATAAGGTCGGTTGAGGGAAGCGATCGCACTTTGCAAGGTTTCTACTTCCATACAAGTACCACCGATAGCCCCGGCCATTGTGGTAATGTGTTCTTCCATCAATGTGCCACCAATATCGTTACAACCCCAAGTTAAGGCTTCTGTCGCACCAGCAAGCCCTAATTTTACCCAACTTGGTTGATGGTTAGGTATGCAGTTTCCTAAGAATAACCGTGCTACCGCAGTTAGTAAAAGTGCATCTGCTAAGACTGGTTGATCTCTTCCTACCCGACGACGTAAGGATTTAGGCGCTTCTTGACCAACGAAGGGCAATAAAATAAATTCAGTAATTCTGGCGGGGTATCCTTGTTCAAGGGCTGTTTGTTGGAGCGATCGCAATTTTTCTAAATGTCTAATTTGCTGTTCTGGGGTTTCAATATGCCCAGATAACATTGTACTGGTGGTAGGTACACCTAATTTATGTGCCGTACTGACAATTTCTAACCAAGTTCCAGTATCAATCTTTTCTGGACACAATACCCGTCTGACTTCATCATCTAACACTTCTGCTGCTGTTCCTGGCATGGAACCCACACCAGCATCACGCAAAGCTGCAATAACCTCAGTATAAGAAATTCCGTCTAATCGGGCAATAAACTGAACTTCCTGGGGAGAAAAAGCGTGTAAATGTAGCTGGGGAAACTCCTGTTTAATGGTTTCCACCAACTTAATGTAATAAGGTAAGGATTTTCCGTTGATTTGCGCTTGTGGGTTTAGTCCCCCTTGCATACAAATCTCAGTTGCACCCCGACGCACCGCATCTGTAGATTTTTCCAAAATCTGCGCCCAATCTAACCAGTAAGCATCCGTATCACCATCATCCCGCCGGAAAGCACAAAAACTACAGTGTTGTTCACAGATGTTAGTAAAATTAATATTACGGTTTATTACGTAAGTAACAGTCTCACCAGCTTGTTTTTGCCGCATTTGGTCAGCTGCTTCCCGAATAGCATTTACAGCATCTGGGTCAGTTTGTTTTAATAATACTACTGCCTCAGATGGTGATATATTAAACCCTAGTAAGGAACGCTCAAGAGTTGTATCCAAGGTTATATTAGTCACAGTTGTCAAATTTTTATTAGCGTATGAATAAATTAAAAGCTAATTTACCATTACTGATTATTTTATCAGGTGTGATTTTTTCTTTATATTTACTGTCACAGGTTGCAGATGATATTTACTTTAGTGGTGATGGTGGACTCAAAGCATTGTTAGCTAAACAACTTGGCTCTGGTAACTTACGCTTTGATTTAAACCTACAAGTACCCCCATGGGTACAGAATACTTGGAATAGCGGATTATATCCTTTTGAACCTCCATTTAGTTATAAAATTAATAACCTTTATTATATCACATTTCCTTTTACATTTCCCCTAGTAACCGCACCATTTTACGCCATTTTCGGTTATAGAGGATTTTATATAATACCTTTAATTTCTACATGGATTATCTGGTTTAATTTTTATCGTTTCTGTCAGGCTTTCAATCTCGATAAGTTCATAATTTCCATAGGTTTGATTACCTTAATTTTCGCTTCTCCACTGACTATGTATAGTTCCATGTATTGGGAACATACACTGGCGGTATGTTTGGCATTTAGTGGCTTAGTGATTATCTTTTCTAACAGAGAAAACGACTTTACCAACAAACAAGCCATACTCAGTGGTATATTAATTGGTTTATCAGTTTGGTTTAGACCAGAGTTTCTAGCATTAGTAGCTATTTTGATAATGCTAGTAATTGTATCATATCTACTTAAACTAGATTTAATTACCATTATCAAAGATAAAAAAATAATATTTCTAGCTAGTTTAATACTCACTATCTTGTGTTTCTTTGCTTTGAACAAAATGATTTATAATCATCCTTTGGGCGCTCATGCGTTCCAAGTGGTAGAAAATTTTTCACTGCAAGAAAGACTATTGAAATCATTTAAGTTTTTTAATGAACTCAAAGACAGCTTGCTGAAACATTTTCCTATCATATACTTTGCCGTAGGAATTTCTGTTATTTCTATATTTCAAATTAACTTGAGATTAAAAATTGCAATCGCCCAAATATTATTAATATCAGCTTTATTTCTGTTAATAGTACCTATACTTATTCCTAGTGATGGTGGTAAACAGTGGGGATCGCGCTTTTTATTAATTCTCATCCCCTTATTTAATGTCATCGCCATATCTGGTTTAGAGAAAACTTGGAAAATTAAACAGTTCGGTATCAGATATATTAGCACGGGAATTTTAGCGATGCTGTTTGTTGTGGGATTTAATCTCAACATAATTGAAGGTACAGAAACTGCTTATCAAAAAGGTAAAAATGAAAATATTGAAGTCCTTGATTTTTTACGGAAAGATAGTAACAAAATTGTAGCTGTCGCTAATCAATATGTTGGACAAAGTTTTGAAGCCACCTTCAAACAAAAAATATTTTTTCTCACTAAGCAACCTGATGATGTTAGTAAATTAGGTTTGGCATTGGATGAACAAGGATATAAAAAATTTCTGTATATATGTCCTTTTTACGATAAATGCTTTTCCTCCCCCAACATACCTAATAAATTAGAAGTAGCTGCAAAGCCGAAGAATTTAATTATTCAGCTAAAAAAAATCAAAGAAAATAAAAGATACAGAATAGAAGAAGCTACCATTATTCAAAAGCCAGAGAAAACAAATTCATAAAAATTGTAAAAATATGAAAACGAACTTCCCAAAAAATAACTTCAAACAACTGCTGTCTATAGAAAAATTAGCATTAATAACTATAGCCGTAGCAGTCATCCTCAGAATTATCAATTTAGGAACTAGAGAATTTTGGTATGACGAAGTTTTATCATTACTACTTTCTACGAGTCAAAACGGTGTCTACAAAAGTCCTGGAGATGCACCAGTAGTATTAGCAAAATATACATCCCTATTAAGCTTACCCACCGAAGCAAGTTTACGGGATTTTTTTCAAACTATCATAGTTTTAATCAAAAGTCTCTTAGGAGGGGAACCTCATCCACCAATATTCTTTTTAAGTCAGCATTTTTGGTTGCGTCTTTTTGGCAATAGCGAAGCTGCAATGCGAAGTTTAAACACATTATTTAGTATAGCCGCGATGGGTGGGGCTTATGGTTTAGGAAAGTTTATCTTAGGACATCGGGGCGGACTTTTTTTTGCAGCACTTTTGGCTATTAGTCCATTTTATTTATTTCATTCTCTCAATGTCAGGATGTATGCGCCTCTGGTATTATGGGTAATTATCAGTACATGGGCGTTACTATATCTTATTGAACAACAAAATTCTGACATTGCCCAAAGTCATCGCAGTCAGTTGTTATGGAATGGACTTTTAATTATTTCCATTGCTGCCGGGTTGATGACTTTTTATTTATATGCCTATTGGCTAATAATTTTAGGAGTATTGGTACTGTATTTAGATAGACGAAATTGGTTGAAATATGGCTTACGCTTAGGTGCTGGCGTTTTATTAACCATACCTTGGGTGTTGTGGGGAACTCTTAAACAACTTAGGAATGCTGACTTAAACCGCTTTGGTAATAACCGTTCTAACTTACCTCCCTTTTTAAGACATTTACAGGATTTTGCTAACACTTTGGGTACTGACGTATTGATAGGAGACTGGGCAACTAGTTTAGATCCCATCGTCGTTACAGTAGCTGGTAGTTTAGTAATATTGATATTTGTTGGGTTTAGTATTCATCTGTGGCAACAAAATGAACAGAAAAACTTAGGTACGGTTTTAATATTAGGTATTTTGCCGATCTTACTAGGATTGATAGTAGATATTGCCACCAAAAAATTTACCTTGGGTTTTGGCTTTGGCAGAACAATGATCATTATTGTGCCTGGGTGTTTATTATTAATAGCTTTGTGGGTAGAAAAGGCAGTTAATAAACAATGGCGTACTCTCATAGCTGGTGGTATATTGCTAATATATCTAACTATTAGTATTAGTGATTTGAGTCTGCGACATCGTTCTGTTTTTCGCTCAGTTGCCGAATTAATTGCCAAAGATGTAAATCAGCCAACTTTAATTGCTATGAACTCGAAAGCTTGGGGTCACGTAAATCGTGTGGCTTATTATATTCCTGCGGAGTATCCTGTTATGCTTCTATCTCACCACCCCGCAGATTTAGCAACTCATTTAGAAAAAGTTCTCAAAGAAGAAGCAAATAAATATTCTCGGATTATTTGGTTAAATAGTGGTAATCCTCTATGGTCACGTTTGAAAACAGAAGCGGAAATAAAAAGGGAAGAAGAGAAAATTCAACAAGTTTTGTCATCCCAGTTTCAATTAAAAGAAACTCGCAATCTGTTAGGGACAATGCCCCTTGATCAATTTACTGCTAATCTTTACATTCGTTCTTAAAAGGTGTCCTGTGTGGGGGTATAGGCAAAAGTGTTTTGCTTATAGCGTTTCCCAGTCTAATGAAGTACACACCAATTTATTCCCTGTTCCCTGTTAGAGGTTGTTTGAAAAGTATTAGATGAAACCAATAATCTTCAGCAACCTAACCCCCCTTCCCCCCTTCCCTACGAGGGAATTGGGGTTTCAAAGCCTCTCCCCGCGTCGGGGAGAGGTTTGGAGAGGGGTTTATTTATACATTCAAAACTTTTCAAACATCCTCTTAAGAGTTCCCTGTTCCCTAAAACTAAAAAACTTTGTACCTCACGAGCATGGGAACTGCTATATTACCTTATACTTACCCAATGCTTCCGAGTATGTGGGTTTTCAATCCATATCTAATTTTTTCCTTATACCAGTTCTCTGTCACATTGCACTAAATCTTTAACAAATTAATTTATTATCTTCCTTTGTGTACTTTGCGTACTTTGCGGTTAGTTAAAAAAATTAAGTGCCACGTCATAGAAAATTGGTATTACTCATTGTGTATTGTGAGTTAATCGCCATAATTGTGGACTTAAAAACTCAATTTTGTATTGAGAATCTTGACTGAGTTGATTCATTAATTCTGGAGATGGGACAAATAAAAATACATCGAAATTATTAGGAATTGGTAACAGATTTTTGGTAATTAATTCAGGAGGTAGAGAACGGCAAGTATGACAGTAAGGTTTTAATCTTAGCTGTACTTGAGGATTAAGTTGATGGCTCAAAGCTAAATTTGTTCCCATACTACCATCACTAACTATTAGTGGTTGTTGAGATTGATTAATGATTTTAGCGGCTTTGTAAGTAATATCACTATGGCTTTTAGTCCACCAGGAGGTAGCTTGAGAAGTTAATACACTAGAAAATAATGCTCCAGAGAATAACAGACAGATGGTAAAATACCAAAATTTATTCTGTGCTTTTCTAGTTGTAATACCAGCAGCAAGGAGATAGGAAACAGATATATGAATACCCAAGTAAGCGGGGGTGAGATAGCGCAGAATGATTGATCTATTATCTCCAGACAATAAATCTTTTCCCATGATGGGGACAGATGTTAACAGGATTAATGTTAACAGAAATATCCAAGTTTTGGCATGGGTACGACGACACACAAAATAAATAGAATACCCAGATAACATTACTAGCAAGAATACTAATGTTATTTGCAGGAGATAAGTAAATATATTTTCAAATCCAAAATTTATAACTGCCCTTTCATGGTTAGTATCAACAAAGATGCGGCTCAGGTTAAAAGCCCAGGTTTTGACTAATGATAAAGTTGGCATTCCTCCCTTGCCACCTACTATATTATTGATATGTTTTAAATTGTTGATGATTACTAATAACCAGGGAATAAAAGCTATGACAGCGACAAAAGATGCTAGTAGGTAAGCAATTATTCTTTTTGTAAATCTAAATTTATCTAAGGCTATTACATAACTACCATGAGCTAATGCAACTAATACAGAGAAGGGAAAAGTATAAAAATTAAGTGCTAAAGATGCGGCATAAATTACCCAATCAAAGATTCTCATTTTGCGGCTTGCATACAGCAGTGATGCACTGGAAAATAAAATCATTGCCGTCCATAAACTATATTGCCTTGCTTCTTGTGCGTATAGGATATGAAATGGTGATATAGCTATAAAAGTTACGGCTATCCTAGAGGGTAAAGATGAAGCAAATAATTCCTGGCATAACCAATACATACTAGGTAATGCGAGCAAACTAGCCAATGCTGCAACAGTTCTAAAAGCGACAATTGAACTACCAAATAATCTCACCCACAACCAATTGATAACGTAGTATGCTGGTGGATGTTGTGGGTCTTCCAATGCCAGAGATTGAATAGTATCAAATAAACTTTTGCTAGAACTCAGAGTCTGATAATTTTGAAGTTCTTTAGCACTAATATTATCAACGCTAGAAACCTTTTGAACTACTTCATACTCTGTGTACCCGGCTACGCGTAAAGATGTAAATGCTTCGTCATCCCAGTATGATTTATTGTCAATGTTGATAAATCTGAAAAGAATTCCTAAAACCAATAGTGATATAAGTATAAAATTCAAATTAATTGTTTTTTTGTTTGAAGAAAAAAGCTTTTTGGGTACTTGATTAAATGGCGAAAGTTTAATGGTCATACTTATTTATACCTCAAATTTTTAATGGAAGTAAAAATTTGACACTAGCTGCATCTATTTACAAACATTATTGAAATAAGACTATAACAGACTAATTATTGATTTATTTGAATTTTTCATAAAGTTAAAGTAAAAATCTGACATTAAAAATTTAATTAGGTAAAATTATCAAAATAGAATTGGTTGCTGTAATTAAAAATAAAAGTAGGCTTAACTTTGGGGTGCTAGTGAAAATGCCAAAATTTGGATAACAAATCATTGTTTTTCTCTGTTTCGTGGGAAAATCTTAAATATTTACTAAACTTTGCAACAAGGCACATGAACAATAACTCTTCAGAGATACTATTAACCGTTCCCACTGGTCCATTAAAGATTGCTGAATATCCACCAGGTGATCTAGCTGGAGACAATGATATTCTGCTATCTCTGGTGATTCCTACTTACAAAGAGCGTGATAATATCGAGAATATTGTCAAGATCCTGACTGGATTACTGGATGAAGCTATTCCTGGTAATTATGAACTAATTGTAGTCGATGATGATAGCCCAGACCTCACTTGGCAAGTAGCACAATCACTGATCCCAGATTATCCCCAGTTGCGGGTGATGCGACGACAAGAGGAACGGGGGTTGTCTTCTGCGGTGATTCGTGGCTGGCAAGCTGCGACAGGGAGCATATTGGGTGTGATTGATGGTGATTTGCAGCATCCTCCAGAAGTATTATTACAACTGTTAAATAAGATAAAACACGGAGCAGATTTGGCTTTAGCCAGTCGTCACGTAGACGGTGGTGGTGTGAGTAGTTGGAGCGTGATTAGACGCTTTTTGTCTCGTGGAGCGCAAGTTTTAGGGTTAATTATTTTACCAGGAGTCTTGGGAAGAGTTACTGACCCAATGAGTGGTTATTTTATGGTGCGACGCAGTGCGATCGCTGGTGCAACCATGAATCCGGTAGGGTATAAAATTCTCTTAGAGGTGATTGGCAGAGGCAAAGTAGGGGAAATTGCAGAAGCTGGTTATGTCTTCCGTGAACGCACTGAAGGCGAAAGTAAGGTAACATGGAAGCAATATGTAGAGTATATTCAACATCTAATTCGTTTACGGGTATCTACTGGTAGGTTAGGTAAAATTAGTCGGAAGATTGATTTTCCCCTTGGCAAATTTATCCGCTTTGGTTTAGTAGGATTCAGTGGGGTGTTTGTAGATATGGCAGTGCTTTATTTACTCAGTGATCCTTCTACTTTAGGTTGGAATTTAACTCGCAGTAAAATTATTGCTGGTGAAGTGGCCATTTTCAATAATTTCCTGTGGAATGATGCTTGGACATTTGCAGATGTTTCCATGCAGCAAAAAGGATGGAAACAACGCATTAAGAGATTTTTCAAGTTTAATGTGGTTTGTTTAGCAGGATTGGTAATTAATGTCTTGGTTTTGAATATTGTTTATAATTTCTTGGTTCGTAATCAGTATATTGCTAACTTGATTGCGATCGCAGTTGCCACAATTTGGAATTTCTGGGTTAACCTCAAACTAAGTTGGCGGGTAACTGATGTGAAATAATCAAGTTTTGTAATTACAGCAACCGTCAAGGTGGTGAGGAGATTTGTTACCTGTCACCTGTTATCTGTATTGGTAAAATAGGTTGAAATTCAGCTTTCTTGAGAGTCGCTAAATAAAGCTCAACTTCAATATCAGGATAGCGGTTGCGAATTAACCAATAAGCCCGACTTAAATAATCTGTATGTACTTGCAATTCTCGCTCTGGATCTTTGCTTAAATTAGAGTCTATCATCATTGCATAAGCACCACAATCTTGATGATCAATCACAATCACTTTGTGAATATGATGTAGTCGATAGGATATATCTAATTGATCCCAAAATGCTTCAGCATCAGATGGATGGGGAAAACCTGTTATAGCCAGGGAAGCACCTGCTAAAGCTGTCCAATCATACTCACCCCATAAATTTTTCCTGTTTAAAAAATAGCGTTCTGCTGTCAAAAACCGAAAATCAATACAACTAAGAACTAAAGCTTTTGTTTGATGAGTTTCGGCTCTAGCGGGTGCTGCTGATTGTAAAATAGTAAATGCTGCTGCTCCGGGAAGGAGAGTTTGGAGAAAATGACGACGACTAGCCAAGGAATGGCAACAAAGACATTGATTTATTTTTGCTAGATTAATATTGTGCTTCATTTAAACCAAGAAAGCAAAGTATAGTGGGGGGTGATTTGGGGATATATAGCAGTTCCCATGCTCATGAGGTACAAAGTTTTTTAGTTTTAGGGAACAGGGATTCAACTCTCATACAAAATTTCTCACTCAATAGACATCTCCGGTAATTAAATGTGCGTGGTTTGAAACCCTTGTAGAGACGTTCCGGCGGAACGTCTCTACCATATTTCCGGAGAGGTCTAATGATTATTTGAGATAGCGATCGCACATATAGGAATCCGTTTGATTACGGAAATTACTTGTGTAGGCAGGCAAAAGGATTATAGAAGATTAATGGGTACTGAATTTACACGTTGGCAATTATTTCTTGTGAAAGTTAGTTGTATTTCAACATTGAAAGCTGATGGCTAACGGCTGAATGCTTACTTATTAACTTCTTTTTGTAGTTTGCATATAACGGTAAATTGCGGCAATATTCCGGGCATCATCAATTCCTCTGTGATGTATGCCTTTTAATTCCATTCCCAAATGTTGTAGTGCCTGTGACATACCAAATTTATGAGATACACCCAAATATTCTGAAAATTCTTCTTTAATATTTCTGTGTTCTGCACCAAAAGGATAGGGGACATGATGAAATTTGCAATCTTGTAAAAATTGCGTTTTATCGTAATTACCCCAAGAACAAAATATATAATGAGGATATGAATTCATCCAGACTGTTAATTTTGACATCGCTTCTGCAAAATGCGGTGCTACGTCAACTTGTGCTTGGGAAATACTCGTTAAATTTGTACAAAAATCTGTCAGGAGAGGATTTGTTACGGGTTTAATAAATTGCTGAAACTCAGCATCAATTTCCCAGGTTTGGCGATTTAGCATCACTGCACCAATTTCGATAATTTCCATTTCATGACGGGGAATACTACGTTGATTACAACAGGTAGCTTCAAGATCGATGATCAAAAAGTAGTGATTCATTGGTAATTGGTAAGTCTAAATAATTAATTGGCAAGAAAATATCTTGACTATTTATAAATTGATGAAAACGGTTTCAGCCAACCAAGTAAAATAGCAGTATCCAGAATAATAGCCGCTAAAGCAAACCAGAAAATACTTTCTCCTGCTAAAATCAAGAAAGGTAAAAGTGTATTATTTACATTCCAGCCTACTTCTATTTGAGTTAATCCTCGCACCAAACCAAAAGCCCAGATACCACCAGTTTTGAGGTGAGGATTTGTATCTACGCGGATGATATAACGGTAGGTGACACCAAATAGAAACCCAGAAAAACCTGCTATTATACCACTTAGCAACATCTGTAAATTTAAAAACTCAACTTTCTGATATGTAAGCAGGGGAAAATACTTAGCCAGCCACAAAACATTGATCAAGCTGGTGAAAAGGAAAGCTAAACCCAAAGATATACTGCCAATAATCCCCGATTTTAGGGATTCTAACCGTTCTGCCATTAGTTCCATAATTTTCCTCACTTTCTATCAACACAGTTAACGAATCAACCGCCTTTTCCCAGTATGATAAGTATTAGAGACGTTTTGCAATTATTTGAAAAGTAGAACTATGATTTTGACACTGGGTTGGGTATCACTTTTGGTTGTGTTCACTTGGTCGATTTCTATGGTAGTTTGGGGACGCAACGGACTATAGAAAAATCGTGGAAAGTCCATTACTGAGTATTTTGGCTCTGGTTGCCCTAGTGCTGCTAGTAGGAGTTACAGGTGGTGTAGTTTATTTAACCTTGGCAGATTGGCGCGATCGCCGTCGTCGAGAAGACGAAACCCGTGAACTCAAACGCAGCACTGCCAAACGACGCTGATTCTATTGCAGCATATATCAGCCTGTTTTCTGGCTTAAAAAACCTGTGTGTGGAGATGGGATTTATATCCTATCCCCACATATTTATATTAGTACAAGCACTATACATAGATCAATGAAGCACCAAGCCCAGGTGATTAGAAAGATACTGCTAAGTAACTTGGCACAATTAAATATAAAACCTCTCTCCAAACCTCTCCCCTACCAGGAGAGAGGCTTTGACTCCCCCTTCCCTAGCAGGGAAGGGGGTTGGGGGGTTAGGTTTATATTATATTTTTTAACGCCCACTTACTTATACAAACTAAGTCCGTCTGCACGGACTCACGGAAAATCAAGGGTTTGAAACCCACGCAGGTGGGTTTTGTATGTATAGCCGTGACTTCAAGTCGCCTGGTGCAAGATGTGAGATATATAGTGATCCGATACAAAAAAGCTAACTAATGCTAACAAGAGGCAGCTTTTTCTTCCTGCTTCATCCTAGAAGTGTCGGCACTGTCTGGTCCACAGGCTTTAAGATTGGGTGTATCTCACCCTACTATTGGTGTATTTAGGCTTGGTTATCACCTAAAATACCTATCAATAATAGCACTTTCCTGTCTGCCGACAGGCTCTTTAGGGTTCTCAAGTCTCAAGTTTTTCTGTCAATGAGTAGACATAAATCTTGATCAAATGTAAGCATCTGTTTGCATTTGTTAGTAAAACACTAACTAGCTGTTAACCCTATCACTCTTGAAAACAATAATGAAGTGAAATGTTTTAGAGCGTAAATGATCGTTATTTCCTGTGGCCATAGTATAATGTCCAACAATGGTTTTTGTGGCTTTTGAGTTGTCGTTACGGAAAACCATTAATCTACTGAATTAGCTCTATCTCTTGATCCTTTTTGGGAAAGGTATTGATTTGCTATGTCACAATCAAAGCGAGTGATTCCGGGAGAGGTTATATCCCTCTCAATCATTTTATTAGTTGCTGCCTTACTAAGAATCCTATTTTTAGGCACGATTCCAAATGGTTTCTTTTGTGATGAAGCTTCTAATGGATATGATTCTTATTCAATTCTTCAAACATTACGCGATCAACATGGTAATTTTTTACCTTTGTTTGCCAGAGCGTTAGATGATTATCGCCCTTCCATGTATATATATTTAACAGTTCCTTTTATAAAAATTTTTGGGCTTAATGAGTTTGCTACCCGATTACCTGCTGCTGTTATAGGAACATTAACTGTTTTAGCTTTATATTATCTAGCCAAAGAAATTTTTAATAATAAAGTTGCTTTAATTTGTGCTTTTTTATTAGCAATAAGTCCTTGGCATATACAGTTTAGTCGAATAGCTTTTGAGGCGATTCTTATTCCTTTACTTTTTACTTTAGGAATTTTGTTTTTTGTCAAAAGCTTTAAACAATCAAACTACATAATTCTAAGTTTTTTATTCTTTGCGTTAAGTCTTCATACTTATCAAGCAGCCAGGGTTTTTGTTCCTTTGTTCTTACTGGGAATAGTAGTAATATACAGAAAACATTTGTGGAAAATTAGAAAGCAAACACTAATTGCTGGTATATTATTTTTATTGATTTTTATCCCACTTTTTAGCTTTTGGATATCACCTGAAGGAATGGCAAGGGCTAAAGGAACAGGAGTAGAAACTAATCCATTGATTATTTTTCAATACTACTTATCTTACTTCAATCCGAAATTTCTTTTCTTCAAGGGAGATCCAATTGATCGCCATAGTCCGGCTGGAATTGGTGAACTTTACTATTTTGAAGTAATTACAGTTCTAGTTGGCTTATTTTACATAGTAAAAGAAAACAGACCTGAAAAATTTATCCTCCTATTTTGGCTATTTTTGTATCCTATACCCGCTGCCCTGACAACACAAGAACACGCGCTGCGGGCAATAGTAGGTGTCACTATATTTGCTATCCTTTCTGGTTATGGTGTTTCCAAATTAATCGATTTATTAGATTCAAAACGCAAAATATTGTTAGTGACTAGTATATTGATTCTAGTAGCCAGTTTAGGTATTTTGGGAAAACGATATTTTTTAGATTATCCAAAGTATACTACCCGTGAATGGGAATATGGCATGAGAGAAGCTATCACTTATGCAGACAAAAGTAATTATGATTGTATCGTTGTCAGCAATCAAATTTACCTGAAAAAATGTGGTTCAATTCACGTATTTATTCCTTTTTATACTCAATATCCTCCTCAAGAATATCAACAGTCACCGATTGATCCTGTAAGGAGAAAACAACTTTTTCTAGGAGAAGGCAATTACACAATTGGTAAGTATAATATCCTTTCCATACCTGAACAGAAACAGCTAAATAAAAAATGCTTGTTTATCCTTCAATCAGACGAAGTAAAAGCAACAACAGCACGAGGTTATCAATGGAAAGAAGTTCATACGGTTAAAGATATTCGTGGTATCGAATATATTAAGCTCCTTGAAGTTAAGAATGGAAGCATTTAAAAATCTAAAATTTGCTTTTTATTATGCTTTTAAAGCATCAATATGTTTGAGTTTCACGAGATTCAAGAATTGAGGGTAGTGTAGTTTATTTAACTTGGGCAGGTTAGTATAGCTGTAGCCAGGATCATTAGGACATGATTAGTCCTTGAAACCAAAGAATAACAAGGGTTTTACTCTTGCCTTCTGCTATATCATGCCTTCTCTGCGAGACGTTACGCTTTAGCGCGGCTATCGCCGTCGTCGAGAAGATGAAATTCGCGAACTTAAACACAGCACTAGCACTGCCAAACAACGCTGATGCTATTGCAGCATATATCTGCCTGATTTCTGGCTGAAAAACCTTTTAATAACTTTTTTCCGATTGCCTATTCCCTAGTGCCTATTTTCTATTCCCTATTGCCTATGCCTATTCCCTATTCCCTGCCCTAACAGGTATAATAAGTATTCCACCTAACAGGATATAACAGATACCAATATTTATTGTTACCTTATAGAAGAATGACTATAATGAAAATCTAATTGGGAATGGAAAATTCTTTGATCATGAAACTGATACCATCGACTTCCCAAACACAATATCAACCAGATATGGTATTTTCCCTGGATCAAAGTGAGAAACAAAAAGCTTTATCTAGAGTGATTGCTCATATTCGTGAATCTCTAGATATAGATACCATCTTCAAAATTACAGTTACAGAAGTGCGTCAATTACTGAATATTGACAGGGTTGGTGTATTTCGTTTTGATCCAGAGACGGAATGGGAAGGGGAATTTATCTATGAGGATGTAGGAACAGAATCGATCTCCATATTAGAAACTAAACGGTATGATCACTGCTGTAGTGAGGAGTTTGCCAAATTCCATCAAGAAGGAAGAATTAATGTAGGATGGGATACCTATCACGAAATAGACAGTGATTGCCAGGTTCAGATGTTGGAAAAGTTTCAAGTACGTGCCAACATAGCTGTACCTCTGAGAAAATGCAAAGATTTATGGGGATTTTTGTCTATTCATCAGTGTAGTAAACCCCGGCAATGGGAAGCATCAGAAATTGAATTTGTGCAATTGATAGCCGAACATCTGGGAGTTGCTTTACAACAAGCAGATTATATAGAAAAAATGAAACTACAATCTGCCCAACTAGCACAAGCAAAAGCCAGAGAAAAAGCCGCAGAATGGCAAAAAACCATAGCGAGAACTATTGAGAAAATCCGTCAGTCCTTAGATTTAGAAAGCATTTTTCGCACTACTACTGAAGAACTCAGACAATTACTCAATAGCGATCGCGTCGCTATTTATCGCTTCAATCCTGACTGGAGTGGTGAATTTGTATTTGAATCTGTAACCCAGGGTTGGGTTACACTCATGCAAGAACAGCTACAACGACCAGAATTAGCTAATAACATCAGCGACTGTAACTTAAAAGAATTAGTTGAACCCACAACAGATACCTACCTACAAGATACAGGCGGTGGTAGGTTTGCCAAAGGTGAAATCTACCGGATTTGTAATGATATTTATAATGCTGGCTTTAACGACTGTTATATCAAAGTTTTAGAAAGCTATCAAGCTAGAGCTTATGTAATAGTTGCGATTCTTTATAACCACAAAATTTGGGGTTTGTTAGCAGTTTACCAAAATACAGGAACTCGCGATTGGCAAGAAGATGAAGTTTACTTACTCACCCAAGTTAGTTCTCAATTGGGTGTAGCTTTACAACAAGCCGAATACTTACAACAGATGCAGAAACAAGCCGCAGAAATTAGCAAAGCTGCGGAACGACAAAGAGCATTAGTCAACACCGTTGATAAAATTCGTCAGTCTCTGGATATTGACACCATCTTTAAAACCACAACTCAAGAAGTTCGCGGACTATTAGAAGTGGAAAGAGTCGCAATTTATCGCTTCTATCCTGACTGGAGTGGTGAATTTGTAGCTGATTCAATTATAGATGGTTGGACACCAGTAGTTAAACCTAAACCTGTTACAGAACGCTTACTTTTACAAGGAACCAATGCTGGGAAGTATGCCCGTAATGAAGTATTTGTTCCCATTTCCCAAGGTGACAAACTGTGGGGATTGTTAGTAGCTTATCAAAACTCCCAACCCCGTTATTGGCAAGATGAAGAAATCAACTTGTTAGCACAAGTAGGTGTGCAATTGGGTGTGGCATTACAGCAAGCTGAATCCTTACAACAGGTGCAAATTCAAGCCGAAAAATTGGCCAAAGCAGCCGAACGAGAACGGAAAGCAGCGGAAAGGGAAAAAGCTTTAGCTGCAACTGTAGAGAAAATTCGCCAATCTCTTGATATAAATACTATTTTTGCTACCAGCACTCAAGAAGTTTTGCGGTTATTGGAAGTTGATCGAGTCACAATTTATCGCTTTCAACCAGATTGGAGTGGGGAATTTGTAGCCGAATCCTTAGCTTATGGTTGGAAACCTGTTCAGGAACTTACACCTGTGATTGCAGATGATTATTTACAAGCAACCCAAGGGGGAGATTATGCCAACGGAAAAGTTATTGTTGTTAACGATACATTGACTACAAATACTTCCATTCCCCATCTGGCCTTGATTACTCCTACAGAAACAAGGGCATATATGATTGTACCTATTTTTCAAGGTGAAAAACTTTGGGGATTATTGGCAGCGTATCAACATACTCAACCCCGTAATTGGCAAGAAGATGAGATAGATTTGTTAGTACAGATTGGCTCTCAATTGGGGGTAGGAATCCAGCAAGCAGAATTATTGGAACGAACCCAACTTCAAAAAGAAGAGATCACCCAAACTCTCAAGGAATTACAGGCAACTCAAAGCCAGTTAATTCAAAGTGAAAAAATGGCTGGTTTAGGACAGTTAGTTGCTGGGGTAGCTCATGAAATTAATAATCCAATTAGTTTTATTTACGGTAATATCCCTTACGTGACTAACCACACTGAAGATTTATTGAATTTAGTGCGCCTTTACCAGAAAAACTATCCTCAAGCAACAGAGGAAATTCAACAGCAAGCAGCATCTCTAGATTTAGATTTCATTGCTGATGATTTGCCAAAAATACTCAATTCCATGAGGAGTGGAGCTAACCGGATTCGGGAATTAGTTATTTCGTTACGAACTTTTGCTCGCCTTGATGAAGCTGACAAAAAACCTATTGATTTACATGAAGGCATTGATAGCACACTTTTAATTCTCCAAAATCGCCTTCAACCACAGACACAGATTAATTTCCCAGCTATTGAAGTTGTTAAGGAATATGGGAATTTACCCCCAGTATTCTGCTATGCAGCCCAAATGAATCAGGTGTTTATGAACATTATCAATAATGCTATTTGGGCGCTAGAAACATCATTAGCATATGGCAAATTAACTGACATTCCTAAAATCTGGATTCGTACAAAAGTTACAGACAAGAATTCTATTTTGATTCGCATTGCTGATAATGGTTGTGGTATTCCGGAAGGCATGGAATCGCGTATTTTTGAACCTTTCTTTACTACTAAAGAGCCAGGACAAGGTACTGGGTTAGGATTATCTGTTTGCTATCAAATAATTGTCGGCAAACATGGTGGTAAAATTAATTGTGTTTCTGAACCTGGTCAGGGTTGTGAGTTTTGGATTGAAATTCCCAGTAAACTTTAGAGGCAGAAGGCAGAAGGCAGAAGGCAGAAAGTAATTATTATTCTACCCATCTCCCCATCTTCCCTGTCACCTGCTATGACTGATAACTGTTAACTGTTAATATCCCCTTCCCCTGGTAGATCCAAAGCGATTAACAACGCTTGTGCTAGATGTGCCATTACCACTTCAGAAAGTACACCTCGTAACCGCAAAAAGCGGGTTTTTGACAACACCCGCACCTGATCTGCCATTGCGATCGAGTCTTTCCTGAGTCCGCCATCTGGTGCTAAAATTAAAACTTGAGTGGGGTAAACCCGCTTCCCGGTTTGATAAGTCGTACAGGGTACTGCCAAAACAACTGGGCTAGATAGATTAATCACGTCACGACTGACAATAATTACGGGGCGAGTTCCTCCTTGTTCTGAACCTTCAGTCATTTCTAGACGCGCATCATACACTTCACCCCTTCTCATCTTGGAGATTCCCCTAGCTGCAACGCCTCCCATTGAGCCGTAGCAAATTCTGTCTCGATTTTTAAAACTTCTGCCTGATAGTCTGGATCTCTGGCCATTTCCGCCAAGGCGGCATCAATTTCGGCTCGTTTTTGTGCTGCTAATTCTCGCTTCAAAGCCTGCACCATAAAATCATTCCGATTCTTGGCTTTTCCCTCTAGCACTGCTTTATCAGTCGCTTCCAACAATTCTTTCGGGATCGTTAACGTCGTGCGAATAGTTTCTACTTTCATGGCGCGTTCAGTCTTTGATGTCTGAAGTGATGCCTTATATGATATCGTTTTAGGCATCAACTAGTAACTGTAACTTTGTCATTCATGATTGGCCATTAATCATGGGTATAATCAAACAGTCAAATTTACTACGCCAAAAATAGTAGGATCTGAATCATTGTTTATGCCTATTTTTCCAGCAGTGATGGTAATATCTGCATAAGGTATAGAGGTGTAGCGATCGCGAAATGCCTTGCTCACTGGAAATGAACTGTTTTCAAACCCAAATTCCGCAAAAGTTAAACCCCCCAAATCGAGAATGTCAGGGGAGCTAGTAACGGTTTATAGGTTGAAAAACACAGGAGCTATATTCATGAATTATTCATTAGACCTCTCCGGAAATATGGTAGAGACGTTCCGCCGGAACGTCTCTACAAGGGTTTCAAACCACGCACATTTAATTCTTACCAGATGTCTATTGGGCAAAACAACTTTGCAGAAACATATGAAGTAGGTTGGCGTTAAAAATTGTCGTTATGACAAGGCACTCATGTACTCATTCACTCATGCAAGAAGGAAGAGGTTTTTGAGCTACTTTACCTATTGTTAAGTAAGTGGGCGTTAAAAAATATAATATAAACCTAACCCCCCAACCCCCTTCCCTGCTAGGGAAGGGGGAGTCAAAGCCTCTCTCCTGGTAGGGGAGAGGTTTGGAGAGAGGTTTTATATTTAATTGTGCCAAGTTACTTATATACTTTGATTTTTTCAAGTCATTCTACTTATCATCGGTACTTGAATCCTCATGTCTGATTTTGATTCAACCATTACCACGTTTAAACGAACCATCAGCATACAGTTCTAGGGGTACTAATTCAGTTTTGCCATTAACTTTTACTTGGGAGTAAACTACTTTAAGCAAAGGAGCGTGGTTTTCGTTGTAACGTAAAGACATAACATATCCTCTCTTGTCTGTTACAAATTGTTCTTGTTTTTAAAGATGTTTATTTATATAATGTGAAAATATTTTTGTCAGTGTGTCGTCTTTGGTGAGTTGTGTTTTCTTTTTCTCTATTAATAGAATAACAGAAAAAAGCTTAAATTAGGGTAAAATAGGCGAACCTATGATGAAGATTAGAACAAATAACTCAGCTGCTATTTATGTGAAATTTATTAGATATAATTACTGAAACCCATTTTTCATCAACAGAAACAATACATAAAGCAACACTAACCTTTATCTGTAATTTCCTCAAAATTTACCAGTTAATTTCCTGCTTGAGAAGAGACGTTTAGCTGACAACTACAGGGTTGAATTTCCCCAAACCTTTTTAACTCAGTAAGTCAGTGGGAAAAAACCGTAGACGCGTAGCGGCTTCTCGAAGAGTAGTATGTAATAAAAAGTAAATTCACCAGAACCCTCTTCCCCGTTCCCCGTTCCCCGTTCCTCGTTCCTCGTTCCCTTGTCATAACGACAATTTTTAACGCCCACTTACTTAACTATGAAAACACCTACAACACTGCCAACTCGCTTAGATTCTTACTACCAGCAAATCAAGACAATTATTCTAGCTCGTCAAAATCCCATTACTGGTTTGCTGCCTGCGAGTACAGCAATTACCGCTCATGGTGATTATACTGACGCTTGGGTAAGAGACAACGTTTATAGTATTTTGGCAGTTTGGGGTTTAGCACTGGCATACCGGAAAATAGACAATGATCAAGGGCGTGCCTACGAACTTGAATATAGTGTTGTTAAACTTATGCGTGGCTTGCTGTTTGCTATGATGCGACAGGCGCATAAAGTAGAAAAATTTAAACACACACAATCTTTACTTGATGGACTGCACGCTAAATACAACACAGCAACGGGCGATATTGTCGTTGGGGATGATGAATGGGGGCATTTACAAGTGGATGCCACATCTATATATTTGCTGATGTTGGCACAAATGACGGCAGCAGGGGTATCAATTATTTTTACCTTGGATGAGGTGAACTTTGTCCAAAATTTGGTTTATTACATTGGTAGGGCTTACCGCACCCCTGATTTTGGGATTTGGGAGAGAGGTAACAAAATTAATCATGGTAATGCAGAATTAAACGCCAGTTCTCTAGGTATGGCAAAAGCCGCACTAGAAGCAATGAACGGACTGAATCTATTTGGTGTACATGGTTGTCAAGCATCAGTAATTCATGTTTTACCAGATGAAATTGCTAGAGCGAGAATTACCCTAGAATCTTTATTACCAAGAGAGTCTGCTTCTAAAGAAGTTGATGCAGCATTATTGAGTATTATTAGTTATCCTGCCTTTGCAGTGGAAGATGTGCAGTTGCAGCAACGCACATTTAATGAAATTATCAATAAATTAGCAGGTAAATATGGCTGTAAACGCTTTCTCAGAGATGGACACCAAACTGTTTTAGAAGACTCACACCGTTTACATTACGAGCCTTGGGAACTAAAACAATTTGAGCATATTGAATGTGAATGGCCGTTATTTTTCACTTATTTAGTTCTCGATGGTATTTTCCGCCAAGACAAAGAACAAGTTAAAAAATATCAAGAACTGTTAGGAGCATTACTGGTAGAAAGGGATGGCTTGCAGTTGTTACCAGAAGTGTATTATGTGCCAGAAGAAAATATCGAAGCTGAGAAATTAAACCCCCACTCACAGACAAGATTACCAAATGAAAATATTCCCTTAGTTTGGGCGCAGAGTTTATATTTTCTGGGTCAAATGTTGAGTGAAGAGTTAATAGCGGTAGGTGATATTGATCCTTTGGGTAGACATTTGCGTGTGGGTAAAAATCGGGAAGCAATGGTGCAAATTGCTTTATTAGCAGAAGATGAGGACTTACAAGCGCAATTAGAAGTACATGGAATTGAAAGCCAAACACCCAACCAAGTAGAACCAATTCAAGTTAGACAAGCTGGAGAACTATCACAAATTTATACTCAAATTGGGCGGAATGATAAATTAGGTTTAACAGGTCGTCCAGTGCGTAGGTTGCGGAGTTTAACGACATCACGAATTTACCGGATTCAAGAGCAAACAGTTGCATTTTTACCTGCTTTTTTAGATTCACAACAGTTCTATTTAACCCTGGACTACCATTTTTTACGGGATCAAATTAGAGGTGAACTGGCTTATATTCAAAAATGTTGGAGTGATTTAGGTCGTCCAACTTTGACTTTTATGATTACCCGCACAATGCTAGAAACAGGTTCGGAAGCATTATTAGAATTAATGCAAGAACTCAAAGATGGTGTATGTGGTGGTGTGCAAGTAAAATTAGGGCGATTAAATCAATTAATGTTGACAGCCGCCATTCAAAGAATTGATTTTATCCCAGATATAGAATTATTTTGTCCTCCAGTTAAAAATGCGAGACTACGTTGTTATTACCTGATTTCTCATCCTGAGAAAAATTGGCGGTTGGGGCATACTCAAGAATTTCAAATGGAATGTGAAACTAACTTAGATTTGTTACTAAGTTATTTGCGTCCTTCAGAAAATATCTATGAACAAATTGAATTACTGCAAACTTTAAGCCGTTTAAAGGGTTTAGAATTTGATACTGGTTATGGTGAAGAAGGTTATCGAGTCACAGTAGGGGATTTACTGGATGAAGTTTACACCAAAGCAGGTTATTTAGGCTTGTGGGCGGTGGTGCGTCGCGCTGCGGCTTTACGCCAAATGGTGGATATTGGTTTATCAGATGCGGTGACAAGTATTTTGGTGCGTGGTAAACAAATTGCGGTGGGTAGGGCTTATAGCGAAGCTTCGCTGATGGTTGTACCCATGTCTCATCATGAAATTGCGGAGAAGATTAATAATTTCTGTCGGGAGGATATACGCGATCGCGTTTTGACCCAAGAAATTATAATTTATTTAGGTGTGTTAATCAAATCAGAACCAGAACTATTTAAAGGACTGTTGACGCTAAGAGTCGGCTATCTAATTTTGTTAATTACTAGCGAATTAGCTCAAGAATTGGGCGTTACTCAAGACGAAGCTTATGATTATTTAATGCAGCTTTCACCTTATGAAGTGAAAATGCGCTTGGAAAAAGTATTAACCAGCTATAGTGGGGTGACAGGATTATTACGTCAACAAGAATCACTTCATATCAAACAAAAAGAAAGTGATATTGCTTGGGTAGTTCAACCTACAATTAGCGAAGAGATTGAAGTTGAGCCAGAAAATTGGCGCAGATTTCGTCAATCTGAAGGGGCAATAAATCGAGTTCCTAAAGACTTTTTTAAACAAGTTTGGTTATTAATGCACCATTGTAAAGGCTTGGTGATTGGCGATAAGTTAGAAAGACGCAATCGCTTAGAAGGTGAGTTGATGATTTCGGAAATGACAGCAGGGGAAAGAAACTTTGCTTTGAAAATTGAACATTTACTGAATAAAATCGAAGCGCCAGAATATCGCCAAGTTAATGTAGAAGCATTAATGGAATTAGCAGCAATAGCCGCTAATAACCCTAAATTGCAAATTGAAGAATATATAGTTTTAGATGTGTTAATTGGTCACGCAGTGCGGTTAGCATGGTTAGAAAATCATCCAGAACGGGGCGATCGCTATGATGAAGATAAAGGTTTAGCATGGCCACATTTTTACAATACTTCACCCAGTGATTGCGCTAGTTATATTTTGAAAGCGTTGAGGTTCTTGACAGAATTTGAGAGAGATTTTTAAACTCAAAATAGAAGAATTCAGGAGTCAGGAGCAATTAGTAATTAGTAATTGGTAATTGGTGATTGGGAAAAATAAAATTGATTCACCAGTCCCCAGTCCCCAGTCCCCAGTCCCCAGTCCCCAGTCCCCAGTCCCTATTCCCTATTAAAAGGAGTTTAAAAAGTTCTGTGCATATACATACCCTTGAACAATGGCAACATTCTCACGACTTTTCTGTTAACCAAAATCAAGCAGAAAGAAATACCAAAATAGTGATGCTGCTGACGGCATTAACGATGGTTGCAGAAATTGTCGCTGGTGCAATTTTTGGTTCTATGGCTTTGCTTGCTGATGGTTGGCACATGGCCACCCATGTTGTGGCCTTTGGAATTACGATTTTTGCCTATCAATATGCGCGAAATAATACTAATAATCCTAAATATACCTTTGGCACAGGAAAAGTCAGCGTCCTGGGAGGTTTCGCTAGTGCTGTTGCACTTGCTGTCATAGCTTTTGTGATGGGACTTGAATCACTAGGGCGTTTTTTTCAACCGCAAACTATTCAATTTAACGAAGCAATTGGTGTGGCTATAATTGGCTTAGTTGTTAATATAGCCAGTGCTTTTTTATTGCAAGATCATCATCACCATGACGATGCAGATGATCACCATCATCATGATCATCAAGATCATAACCTGCGTGCGGCTTACATTCACGTTTTAGCAGATGCACTAACTTCTGTTTTTGCCATTATTGCTTTATTTGCTGGTAAGTTTTTAGGTTGGGTTTGGATGGATGCAGCAATGGGATTTGTTGGTGCTGCTGTAATTGCCAAATGGTCTTATGGTTTGGTGCGTGATACTGGTTTTATTTTACTAGATGGAACAGTTGATAAACAAACAAAGTTAGCTATTGTTAATACCATTGAAGAAGACGCTGATAATCGCATTACAGATTTGCATATTTGGTATGTTGGGCAGCATCATTTAGCAGCTACAATTTCCTTGGTTACTCATTACCCGCAAACACCAGAATATTATAAAAATCTGCTGAAAGATATTCCATCTCTTGCTCATGTATCCATTGAAGTTAATCATTGCCACGGTGAACCTTGTGTAAATATACACGTGGTCTAAAATGCTGACTGCTGCTGTAAGTTATAATAGTTTCCGGTCTAATTATTTAGGAGGTGAGATGATGCTTATTGCTAATACCAACCCGCCGATTATTACTCCAGAAATGACAAAAACTCACTTTACTCCAGATGAGTATAGAGAGATGGAGGAAACTGCCGAAGAACGTCACGAATACCGCAACGGAGAGATTATTATTATGCCTGGAGGGTCAGAAATTCATAGTGCGATCGCTAGTAATATTTTAATTTATTTAGGATTTTCACTCAGAGATACTAATTTTCGTTTTTATGGTGGTGATTTGCGGGTTTGGATTCCTAATTTTAATCATGGAACTTATGCTGATGTGCTGGTGATTAATGGTGAACCGGAATTTAATAATAATCGCACGGATGAAATTCTCAATCCTCTCCTAATTATTGAAGTTCTGTCACCTTCAACAGAAGGTTATGATAGAGGAGATAAATTCAGAAAATATCGCTCTCTTCCTAGCTTTTGTGAATATGTGCTGGTAAGTCAAACTGAATCTTATATTGAGCAGTATTATAAACAGGATGATAAAAATAATAATCTTTGGCAATTGCAAGTTTATGATCAGATTGATAAATCAGTTTTTCTACATACTTTAAATGTAGAACTTCCCATGAATGAAATTTATCGACGGGTTAAATTTTCAGGTTGATGTTTTCACACACAACAAATTAATAACCTGGTAATATTGGATGATAAAAATAGTGCGTCAAATGCTATTAACGCACCACTCATATCATGTTTATAAATTGCTAACCGCTTCCGCAATTTTTCCCGAAACAAAGGGTAAAATTTCCCGACTCTTAGCTTGCTCTTTCCCTTCCGTAAAAACTACTAACAAATAAGGACGCTGATCTGGTAATTCAATATAAGCCGCATCATGGCGCACAGAACTTGTCCAACCGGCTTTTGACCAGATTTGACTATTTTGGGGTAATCCGCTGCCTAAAAAGCCTGTAATCTGGTCTTCTTCCACATCTTGGGGTAACTCATCAGGGTTAAGACTGCGTTTGAGTAAAGACATCATAGATTGCGATCGCCCACTGGACACCGCCACCCCACCCACGATACTATGCAATAATCTGGCAGTAGCATTGGTAGTTAGCATATTGCGATTTTCAAACATTTCCCCATAAAACGCCCTTTCTCTTCCATAGGGACCATCACCCCAAGTTTTTTGACAGACGTTAATACTCGTCATTTCTTCCCAACCCAAGGACTGATAATAGCGGTTAATAATATTGCGTTGATATTTCCAAGTTTCAAAAGGTCCATTGGGTAACTCTGGTCCAGAAGTAGTACCGCTGAGAATATCAACAACTAAACTGGTAGCATCATTACTAGAGTCAACAATCATATCACCCAAGGCTCTTTCTAATTCCTTGGAAGTGTTAGTCATTCCTTTTTCTAACCATTCATGAACCGCTACTAAATAAACCAACTTGACTACACTAGCGGGATAGATGCGTTCTCCACCACGATAACTAAATCCTCTCACGGGATGAGTCCAAAAAGCGTCAGGAGTCAATGCACCACCTGTATTTACAGGAACAGGAGGATCATACACAATCCATGTTAAAGCAATTTGGTTATGGGCTAAACTTGCAAAGTTAGACCAAGTAGCCTCTAAAATTTCATTACCGAGATTTTCTAGTTGTTCGTCTTTATTGAAAAAAACCATTTGCTAATAATTTCCTTGAAGATCTCAAAATGTTAATTTCTCTAATTATAATAACATTAATTATATACTAATTATCATAGACAATAAATACAAGAACTCAACAAGAAATATCAGCGCCATCAAATCAAGTCATAATAGAAATTATCACCACGATCATCTCCTACAAATTTGAAAACTTAACCCGCAGTGAGGCTGAAGCTATGTTAGGAATAACCCTCAAAGAAACCCGACTTTATCGAGATATAAAAGAAGAAGGAAGAGAAGAAGGTGCAGAACAAGCAACAGTTAATTTAGTGATGCGACAGTTGACTAAGCGGTTTGGAGAATTATCAGCAGAAAGACGCGCTGAAATCTCTACTTTACCGTTACATATATTGGAAGATTTGAGCGAAGCTTTGTTAGATTTTACCAGTTTAGCTGATTTAGAAAGTTGGTTAGCAGAGGTAAAAAATTAAGAGAAATTAAAAGAAGATTTTTCAGAACTACACCAATAAATTACACTTCCGTGGAGTCATGCAAAATCAGTCATTTGCTAATCTGCGGGAGTATTATTTATGTTCTTTGGTAAGCTAATAAGTATGTTATATGTATAAATGAATTAAGCTGATACTATCTTGTTTGGTTCTGTTATAAACTGTATAATTACGGTCATAACGGTGATTTTCGGGCAAATTTTCTATGAAACTGGATTTAACGAGGTTTTATCAAGCTTGTAACCCTAATAAAACTCTTGATCAAAGCAAAGCTGAAGATAGACAATACTATATTGATTTTTCCGACGTGCGGGGTGCAGAAATAATTAGAGAATTAAAACGAACTATTACTCTGCTTTCTCCAGAATCACCAACTTGTCAATTATTTACAGGACATATTGGTTGCGGTAAGTCTACAGAATTGCTAAGATTAAAAGCAGAATTACAAGACCAGGGATTTCATGTAGTTTATTTTGAATCTAGTCAAAGTTTAGATTTAGCTGATATTGATATTACAGATATTTTGTTAGCAATAGCTAGAGAAGTTAGTCAAAGTTTAGAAGCAGCAGAAATTAAACTCAAACCAGGATATTTTCAAAATCTATTTACCGAAATAGCTGAACTTTTACAAACCCCTCTAGATATTGGTGTGGAAGCGGAATTATCTGTGGGTATTGGCAAAATTACCGCCAAAACTAAAGATAGTCCTAAACTGCGTAGTCAATTACGACAATATTTAGAACCCCGCACCAATGGCATTTTAGAATCAATTAACAAAGAATTACTCATACCTGCAAAAGAAAGACTGAAAAAACAAGGTAAACAAGGTTTAGTAGTTATTATTGATAACCTCGACAGGGTAGATAATGCACTAAAACCAAATGGTCAATATCAACCAGAGTATTTATTTGTAGAACGGGGTGAACAGTTAAATAAATTAAACTGTCATGTTGTTTATACAATTCCCCTAGTTCTGATATTTTCTAACGCTTTAGGTAGATTAACAAATCGCTTTGGAGTAGATCCTAAAGTGTTACCAATGGTAGCGATTAAACAGAGGAATGGTAAAGATTACCAAGCAGGAATTACACTTCTACAACAAATGGTAATGGCCAGGGCTTTTCCTGGGGTAAGTGATGAAGAAAATCAAAGTTTAATTACCAGAATTTTTGATAGTCCGGAGACATTAGAAAGACTTTGTAAAGTTAGCGGTGGTCATTTGCGTAACTTGTTAATGTTATTATTTCGCTGTTTGCAAATAGAAGATACACCAATTTCTAAAAAATGTGTAGAAAGCGTTATCAAAAAACGTTGTAATGAGTTAAGTTTAGCAATTACAGATGATGAATGGGAGTTACTAAAGGAAGTACAGAAAACCAAAACCTATAGAGGTGAAGACAAATATGATATCCTACTTCGTAGTATGTTTGTTTTTGAATATCGAGATGATGAAGGTTCTTGGTTTGATATTAATCCCATTTTGATAGAATCAAAGGAATTAATGTAATGAATAATCAAGAAAATCTTCCTGAAAATAACGATAATTCTCTCAGAACCATATTAAGAGCAATTAATTTTTCTCAAGGTCAATTATCACTGATTTTTCTCCGCTGCAATTATGCTAAATTACGTCAGCAGATAGCATCACAACTGCAAGAAATTTCTTCTATACCAATTAGAGAAATTACTTTACCAGAATCAGCTAAAAGTCTCTACGATAATATATTTCAAGAATTGGTAAATGAACAACCACAAGCTTTGATGATTTCTGGTTTAGACTCTGTTAAAAATATTGATGCAATATTGAGTTTATCTAATCAAATTCGAGAGGAATTTAGAAAAAGCTTTCCTTTTCCGATTCTGATTTGGATAGATGACCAAATTCTCAGAAAAATCATCAGAGTTGCACCAGATTTAGAAAACTGGGGGAGTATTATTGACTTTGAAAATGATACTGACGATTTAATTGATTTACTTCGAGAAACAACAGAAGGAATATTTACTCATGATGTTACTCCCACTTCTCAAGTTTACAAAGAAATAGAAGCTGCACGTCAGGATTTACAAAACCGAGGAGAAAATATAGACCCAGAAATTCAAGCTGGTTTAGATTTTGCTTTTGGTTTACGGGAATATCAACAAGATCATCTAGATGATGCTTTAATTTATTATCGGCGAAGTTGTGAATTTTGGCAAATTCATCATAATTTAGAACGTCACGGGATTCTTTTGGTTAAAATATCTTTAGCTTATAGTCGAAAAGCTGAAATTAGTAACACCGAAAATCAAGAAGATTGGCAAAATGCGAGAGATAATTTACAGCAAGCTTTAGATATTTTTGAACAAGCAGAAAGATTAGATTTAGTTGTTGAATATATCAATCGTTTGGGTGATATATTACGACATTTAAAAGCATGGAATGATTTAGAAACTCTCGCTCAAAAATCGCTTAAATTATATGAAAACCTCTCTCCAAACCTCTCTCCTACGAGGAGAGAGGCTTTTTCTGTTCCCCATTCCCTAGCAGGGAAGGGGGTTAGGGGGTTAGGTCAAAATTATGGGTTTCTCGCAGAAGTAGCATTAAAAAATAAAGAATGGACAAAAGCAAACCAGTACGCGCAGCAATCATTAGATATTTTAACTAATATTCCTAATATACAATCTCAAGAATTTGGTTTATATCACTTATTTCAGGCACTTTCTCAGATAGGTTTAGGGGAAATTTCCGCAGCAATTCAAACTTTAGAAACTGCGAAGAACGAAAGTCATCCTCAATATGATCCTAAACTATATATTGATATTTTAGAACAATTAAATTTTCTGTATTTTCAAGAAAAACAATATTTAAAAGCTTTTGAAATTAAACAAGAAAGATTACAAATTAAACAACAATATGGATTTGTAGCTTTTGTTGGTGCATCTTATTTAAATCCCCAACGTAAAGTTATTAATCCCGCAAATTCAGATATTGAAAATACAGGAACAATTGCACAAGAAATTTCTGCTTCTGGAAGAGAACAAGATGTTAAACGGTTGCGGGGAAGAATTGCTAGTAATGAACATAAATTAACTGTGATTCATGGACAGTCTGGAGTTGGTAAAAGTTCGATTTTACAAGGTGGTTTAATTCCTGCACTGCAACAAGAACCTATTGGAGAACGTGACGCTTTACCTATACTTTTACGGGTTTATACAAATTGGGTAGAAATTTTAGGAGAATCTTTAAAATCAAATGTAGGGACAATTCATGAATTGTCCCTACATTCCACAGAAACAATTATTCAACAACTACGAAAAAATGCCGACAGAAATTTATTAACGGTTTTGATATTTGACCAATTTGAAGAATTTTTCTTTGTTTATAAAAACCAAAAACACAGAAAACCATTTTATGACTTTTTGCGAATCTGTTTAGATATTCCTTTTGTGAAAATTGTCCTTTCTTTACGAGAAGATTATTTACATTATTTATTAGAATTAGATCGTTTAGTTGATTTGAAAGTTACCAATAATAACATTCTTGATAAAAATATTCGTTATTATTTGGGTAATTTCTTGCCCGAAGATGCTAAAGCTGTGATTAAAAGCCTCACCGAAAAAACCCGCCTTTATTTACAATCAGAATTAATTGATGAATTAGTCAAAGACTTAGCAGGAGATATTGGGGAAGTTAGACCGATTGAATTACAAATAGTTGGGACACAATTACAAACTGAACAAATTAAAACTTTAGAAAAATATCGAGAATTTGGTAAAGAAAAATTAGTTGAGGGTTTTTTAGAAAATGTAATTAAAGATTGTGGTACAGAAAATGAACAAAAAGCAAGACTGGTTTTGTATTTACTCACAGATGAAAATGGTACAAGACCTTTAAAAACTCGTATTGAATTAGCAGAACAGTTACCAGCAGGAACTAAAAACCTGGATTTAGTTTTAAATATTTTCGTTGCGTCTGGTTTGGTGTTACTCTTACCAGAATCACCTGCGGATAGATATCAATTAGTGCATGATTATTTAGTTGAGTTTATTCGTCAACAACAGGGAAATGAGTTACTGGAGAAATTAGCTAAAGCTGAAGCAGATTTAAAACAGGAACAGGAAGCAAGACAAATATTAGCTAATGCGAAAATTCACGCTGATGAACAAATTAAAGAAGGGCAAAAAAGATTAAAATTAAGTTCTGGTTTAGCTGTGAGTTTAGTAGTAATTGCGGGTATGGCTTCTGTTTATGGTATGACTCAGTTGAGCGAAACTACAAAAGCCAAAATCAAACAAAATGAATTACAACAACAAACGCAACTATTAGAAAGTCAAACTAAAGATTTAGAACTAAAATCTCAACAAGCAGAGAAAAAAAGTCTAGCAGTAGAAAAGAACTTTAAATTAGCAGAACAAAATACTCAAAAAGCACAAAAAAATCTATCAGCAGCTAAAGCTAAAGTAGCCGAAGTAAATAAACAAGCAGACGAACTAAAACAGCAAAATATAGCAGCAGCAGAAAAAATTCAAGCAGCTAATGATAATATAAAAACTGCGGACGATAAATTAAAAGAAGCAAAGATACAACAACAAGAAGCAGAAAGGAAAGCTAAAGAAGCTCAAAAAACCTTTAAAATAGCAAATGCCGCATTAAAAACAACAGAGATAGCTAAACAAGCAGCACTCAAAGCCCAACAAGAAGCATTACTAGTTACCAAACTAGAACAAGGTGGAGTGAATGTTTTAAGACAATTTCAACTTGAAGAATTGCCAGCTTTAGTATCTGCTTTAAAAAATGGTAAAGCTTTAAAAAAGATAGTTAAAAATAATCCCCTGGATAAATATCCCACCATTAGCCCTATTTATGCCTTAAATAATATCCTCGACAATATTAGCGAACGTAACCAATTTAAAGGGCATCAGGGTACAGTCTTAAGTGTGAGTTTCAGCCCCGACGGCAAAACCATCGCTACCGCATCCTCAGACAATACAGCGCGGTTGTGGAACTTGCAGGGGCAACTGATTCAGGAATTGAA